>NZ_CANG01000001.1:0-289 GCF_000309315.1 Sedimentibacter sp. B4 | reverse complement strand
CCCGACCACGTCGGCCTCGTAGCTGTACAGCGCCAGCCCCCGAGCCAGCGTCTTGGTCTGGGCGTACTCGCCGGGGGTGTCGATGATCTTCGCGTGGTGATTGATGTACTGGGTCTTGTGATAGCGGATCTGTGTTCCCTGCATCGCCTGGGTCAGCGTGGTCTTGCCGCAGCCGACCCGGCCGACGAACATGATCTTGCGCATCGGCGTCAGGAGCGGGTGATCGGACAGATCGCGAACCCCAGTGTGTTCTGGGTGAAGTTGAGGATCTCCTTCAGTGCCGTCTCGA
>NZ_CANG01000002.1:0-80129 GCF_000309315.1 Sedimentibacter sp. B4 | reverse complement strand
TGTATGCCATTTTTCTGAAGTTGTTAGCATATTCTATTGTTGCAATACACTTGTCCACATAGCTGACTATCCAGGCTTCCTTAGACTTAGGTAGTCCAAATGGAAACATGTGTCCCTTTATTATATCTTCTTCTTTTTTGTTTAAGTCAAAATATTTGCTCGCGTTGTCAAATGCTATTATCGGATGTATGATTGCATGCTTGATTGAATCGGTTATGATTCTAGGGCTGAATGTCTTTTTAAACTTATACAGGAAGAAATCATGAAGCAATGCCCCTCTGATTGCTGATTCCCAGTCCAAATTGCGCTTATAGGCCATTTGGTAAGCATAAAATGCTACTTTTACGGAATGTTCAAAAACACTTTCATCATGATGTTTCAGATATCGCATTTGCTGATATTCTTCATGTTCAATGATCGGTCTTGCAACTTCCATAAATCTGTCGTCGTAATATATCATTTTACCATCCTTAAGTAATTTATATCCATGCTGCACAACCTGTTGTCGGTATTCAAATTCATAAAACTAAAATACTCCTACATAATATTACTAATGAAGAAAAAATGCAATTAAAAAATAATTAAATATATGACATTATTTTGATTAACAAAATATTAATTTATTGTCATGGAAAGATTAGACTTGTATTGCAAGACATAATAAAAGCCGCTAAGTATAAGCGGCTTTGCTTTCTAATATTAGTAAATATATGATGCAGGATTTACTACTGAACCGTACTTCATTATTTCAAAATGAAGGTGAGGGCCTGTGGAAACTCCTGTAGAACCTACAGCTGCGATTATTTCTCCCTGGTAAACTTTATCTCCTGCAGATACATACAAGTTGCTGCAGTGAGCATATCTTGTTGTAAAGCCACCTCCGTGATTGACTAATATGGAGTACCCGTAGCTTCCATCCCATCCTGCTGAAATCACAGTGCCGCCGTCAGCAGCCTTGATGGATGATCCTGTAGCTTTTGCCAGGTCCAGACCCCTGTGAAAGCCACCGCTTCTGGAGCCGAATCTGGATGATATTGTTGCCCCTGGAAGTGGATTTATAAATGTTCCTGTTCCAATTCTTGGTGGCGGATCCTGAGTACCTGTTGTAACTATTTCTGTTGTTGGTTCTGTAACTACTTTTTCTGCAACAATTTCTTTGGCAATTTGTATGCCGTTTTGCTCTGTAACTATTGCTTCTATTTCTGAAACACCGTATTCTCCTTCTCTTTCAACTATTTTTTCATCGTTGAACATGTAAGAAACATACTGGTATTCTGTTTCGTAAGGAGTTTTTTCTTCCTGTGTAACTTTTCTTGTAACCTGTACGTTTACAAATGGTTTTGGAACCACAAGGTTCAACTCATCACCAATTTGTATGTGTTCTGAATCTGATGAAGGGTTTGCAGAAATCAATTCGTCAAGGGACATATTGAAGTACTCTGCTATTGTCCAGTATGTGTCTCCTTCTTCCACAATGTATTTTTGTTCCTCATCGGTACCTTTGATTATGTAATCAGCTAATTCCTCTGCAGTCTTAATTTCTGTGTTGGAGGCGTTGACTTTTTCAATTTCAACAGTTTCCTCTGTGTTTACTTCAATAATAGAGCTTTGGTCGTAGCTCTCAGTAAAGTAATTTTTTACTTCTTCAAGAACTGTGTTTGCTTCGTATTCCGAATTAACAACTCCTACTGGATTTCCATTTACAACTATTGCATAAGCAAGAATTGAATAGTTTACATTTTCCTCCAGAGCTTTGTAAAGTTCTTCTGGAGATGCAATTTCTTTATCCTTTGCCTTGGATGGCTGTATTTCAAAAGTATTTTCAATTTCAAGTTCATGCTGGTATTTTTTTTCTAAATCTGATTCGAGTTTTTCAAGGGCAGTGTCTAATTGTTCAGAATCTCTGACTTTACAAAGTTCCTTTCCATCTGCCAATATTGAAAAACTGTCTGTTGAAAACACGTTGTTTTCGTGAGTATCCAAATAATTTAAAGTGTATGCTCCACTTAAAATTAATGTTGTTGCGCATGTAAGAGCTAGGGCGCCTTTGACTTGTTTATTTAAAGAATTGAATTTACTGAATTTGTTGAGGACTTGTCTTTCTTTCTTTAGGGGGAGTTGCTTGAAGATTTCAACGGTCTTGTTAATGGTCTTATTTTCTTTGAACTGCTGCAAATTTAGTTTTTTCATAGTATACTTCCTAGTTTTTATCGTTGTTTTATTACTAAGAAAAAATAGTATTTTTCTTTTAAAATAAAAAATGATATAATCAAATATGAATTATTTAATTTATCATCCTCTAATATTATAATATTAAATATGATAAATTGTCAACAAGAGAAGCAGAAAATGTTTTCACAAAAACATAATAAGATTATTACAAATATATTACAAGTATATTACAAAATATTACAGTAATTATTTCCAAAGAGGAGAAATTTATGCATTTTATTCTTCAAGAAATGAAAATAGATTTGGGAGATACCCCTATAGAGAATATTTTTATAAATGATTACATGCCTTTAGCCGAAGGAACATATGTAAAGGTTTATCTAATGGGTTATAAGTATGCCAGGGACAGACAAGGAAACTTCAACAATGAAACAATTGCAAAAGACTTGAAACTGCCGCTTTCCGATGTGTTGAACGCATGGACGTACTGGGAAAATGAAGGTATAGTAATCAAGCATGAAACTGAGGACGAGTACAACTACATAATTGAATTTGTCAACCTGAAGCAGCTTTATATAGACAATGTCTACAAGCATATTGCAAAAAATATACCAGAAAAAAATTATGTTGACAGCCAAGAACTAATTACTTCAAGCAGAAATCATGAAAATAAGGAAATGATGGAAGAAATTGAGGAAATGTTTGGAAGGCCACTAAAAATTAACGAAAAACAAAAAATTGTGACTTGGCTTAACAAGTACAAGACTAAACCTGAAATAATGACACAGGCTTTCAGCTACTGCATAAACAACAAGAAGATCAAAAGATTCAGCTACATAGAATCTGTAGTTTCTGCATGGCACGACGAAGGTGTGGATGATATTGAATCAATGGTCGAGTATCTTGAAAAGAGAAATGACCGTTTCTCCATGTATTCAAGAATAAGCAAGGCTCTTGGATTCAACCGTACTCTCACGGAAGCAGAAATGAAGACCATAGATAAGTGGTTTGACTGGGGGTACTCAATTGATATGATATTGAGATGTCTTGAAAATTCAACAAAGATAAACAATCCAAACATTAATTACTTTGATTCCATAATGTGCAGCTGGAATGAAAAGGGATTCAAGAACATTGAAGACCTGGTAAATGACAAGAAAACAGAAGTTAAGACAAAACCTTCCACAAAGGAAGTTCAAAAGCAAAAAAACAAATTTCATAACTTCGATCAGAAAATTAAAAATTATTCTGAACAGGAGCTTGAAGAAATAGCAAGAAAAAAACTTCAGAACAAATTCAACAAATTAGGTCTGAAGATTCCTGGGGAAGGAGAAGAAAATGAATAAGCAGATTATAGAAAACATAATGACCGAATACAACAGGAAAAGACTTAAATCAGCTCATGAAGCAGATATAAGAAAAGAAAATCTATATAAGAATATTCCTGAACTTGAAGAAATTGAAAAGATGATTAAGCTTGCAAGCATTAGTTTGTCAAAGATTTTCCTGACTAATCCGGAAAATGTTCATGAGCAGGTTAAAGAATTGAAGGAAAAAATTGATGAGCTTAAAAAGCAGAGGCAGGAAATTTACAAGAAAAACAACATACCCGAAAATTACCTAGAACCAGTACATGAATGTAAAAAATGCAGTGATACAGGGTACACACCAGATGGTAAAAAATGCAGCTGCCTTAACAGACAGGTCATCAGCCACTTGTACAATATGTCCAACATGGTCCACATGCTTAAGAAGGAAAATTTTGATACATTTGACATAAATATTTTCAGTAACGAACCTTATGAAAATGAAAAGTTAACACCAAGACAAAATATGTACAACATACTTGAAGCATGTGAGGATTTCTGCATGAATTTCACCAAGACCAGCGCAAACCTGCTTTTTTACGGAGGAACAGGACTTGGTAAGACTTTCATGTGCAACTGCATTGCAAAAACTCTTATTGACAAGGAAGTTACAGTCCTTTATGAAACTGCGTTTTCTCTGTTTGAAATTGTTGAAAACCACAAGTTCAATAAACAAAATGAATCTGAAGAAAACAGGATTAATTACAACATGATATTTGAATGTGATTTGCTCATAATAGACGACCTTGGGGCAGAAATAGGAAATTCATTCACAAACGCAGAGCTTTTCAACATACTAAATGAGAGGCTTGTTGCAGAAAAGAAAACAATAATTTCCACAAATTTGTCTCTGGATAAACTGGCAAGTGCATACTCCGACAGGATTATGTCCAGGGTTTTCAACAATTTTGCCTTGATAAAATTTTATGGAAATGATTTGAGAATGGAAAGTTAGAACAAAGGAGAAAACATGAAACAAAATTTAATCTTTGGACACAAGACACCTGATACAGACAGCGTGTGCGCAGCAATCGCACTGTCTTCACTTAAAAACAGCCTGAATGAACCATCAAAGCCCTATGTCCTGGGAATGATCAACAAGGAAACAGAGTTTGTGCTGAAACATTTCCATGTAGAAGTTCCGGAATTATTAAATAATGTAAAAATTCAGATAAAGGATTTGGATTATGAAAGGATAAGGCCTTTCATGAAATATCAGTCTGTTCATTTTGCATATTTTTACATGAATGAAAACAAATTAAGAACTCTTCCAATTGTAGATGACGATGGAAATCTTTCCGGAATAATAACAATGAAGGACATTGCCATGAGCCTCATAAACACTGATCAAAAGCATCTTTGCACTCTGTATGACAACATTATTGAAACTTTGATTGGAAAAAACATTTTGAAGTTTGACAGAGTGATAGATGGTGAAGTAGTAGTTGCGTCCTTTGAAGAAAAAACATTGAGAAGAAATGATATAATCGATAAAAATTCAATTGTAATTGTAGGAGATCGCTATGATGTCATAAGGTATTCAATTGAAATAGGCGTGAAACTGATAATTGTTACAGGAGACCTGGAAATTCCAGGTGACTTGATTCAAATGGCAACTACAAACAAAGTCAACATTATAAGCACAGCATATCAAACATATTACACAGCAAAAAACATAATGCTCTCCAAGTATGTGGAAGATATTATGAAGAGCCATGACATAATGATGTTTTGCGATGAAGACGATCTAAATGACTGCAAGGAAGACATTGAACAGTCAAGGCATTCAAAGTTTCCAATAATATCAAGGGATAAAAAGTATCTTGGGCTTTTGAGCAGAAACCATCTCATTAACCCTCAAAGGAAAAGGGTTATTTTAGTTGATCACAATGAAATGAACCAGAGCGCCGATGGAATTGAAGAAGCAGAAATACTGGAAGTTATTGACCACCATAAAATCGGTGACATAAGGACGTCAATTCCAATCAGTTTTAGGAACAATCCTGTGGGCAGTTCAAACACTATAATATTTTACATGTATAGAGAAAATAATATTGAAATCCCCAAGGAAGTGGCAGGCCTCATGCTGTCGGGAATAATATCTGACACATTGCTGTTCAAGTCTCCCACAACTACACATAGAGACCGTACAGCTGTTGACGAACTGCTGAAAATTGTCGATATTGATTTGCATAAGTATGCAATGGAAATGTTCAAAGCAGGAACATCTCTTGAAGGAAAAACAATGGAAGAAATCATATACCAGGATTTCAAGAAGTTTAACCTTGAATACAAGAACGTGGGAATTTCACAGGTGTTCACACTGGACATAAATCAGATTATGAACAAGAAGGATGAATTCATAAAACTCATTGATGAAATAACATTTGACAAGGATTACTTCCTTATAATCATGGCTGTTACAGACATTGTCAATGAAGGATCCTACATGTTTTACACATCCAGCAAGGAACGTCTCGTGAAAGGAATTTTTGACGAAGAAGAAACATTCCAGGGGATGTATGTTGATAAGTGCGTTTCAAGGAAAAAACAGATAGTGCCGAAAATAATCAACGCATTGAGGCTCATAAGGCAATAAATTATACGAGTTGATTAATATTAACGATTGAAAGATAATTTGGAATACCAACAACGGGCGGACACAAGATCCGCCCCTACATATTGATATATTGGTGTTTTGCAGTGAATTTGGAATTCCAGTTTGTAGGGGAGGACCTCGTGTCCTCCCGTGCAAGCTATGAAATAAAATTAATTTTTAATAACAGTTAGCTTAACTGTTTATTTATTGCAGTTAGAGCAGAATATACTAATATAAATGTCATGAACCATAGAATAATAATTTTTGATTTACATACTTTATAGTCACAGGGTTAGCAAAGTCTAACCAAGAAATGCTATAAAGGAGAAATTATGGAACTTGAACATATATTGGTATATCACTGTGCTCCTACACTTACAGGTATAAAAGCTGCAAACTTACTGTCTCTTGAAAAATTTCTGATTCCGGAAATAAAATTATCCTTTGAATTTTACAACCAGAATCTCAATTTGAGAGGAATTTACTTTGAAATGCTTTGTGAATGCAACGAAAGAATACTGGTCATTGTATACAGGAAAGACACTCTGTGGAGTGAGCTCTCAAGTCCTCCCAACAAAGCATTTTTAGAAACACAGGGTTATTGTGACTGGAGTTCCTTGGATTCTCTTTTTAGAAGATTAAGAGAAAGAATTTCAGACACAGATGAATTTCCTCACGAAATAGGACTGTTTTTAAGCTATCCTTTAGAAGATGTACTTGGATTCATATTCTTCAAAGGTAAGAATTATAAGTATAGCGGATACTGGAAAGTTTATGGTAACGAAAATATTACAAAGAAGAAGTTCCAGGAATTTACCATGAGTAGGGTAATTTTTTGCAGGAAAATTGATGAAGGAAAGTCTATTGTTCAGATTCTTGAATCAGCATAAATGGATAAAAATAAATTAATTAAATAAATAATCCGGATGACAGCATTCTGAACATCCGGATTATTTTAATATATTCTTTTAATGTGCAGTCCGTTCTCCTGCAGCATTTCCATTATCTGTGCGATGTGTTTGTTTCCGTTTGTTTCAACTGTCACTTCAAGCTGCACGTTCATGAACCTGTCTGTTGCTTTGAACTGATTGTGGTCAAGCTTTATGACGTTGGCTCCTGCATTTGCCAGCACTTCTGATACTTTCAAAAGCTGTCCGGGGATGTCGGGAAGCTCTACTGTGAAACAGAATATTCTTCCTCTTGACACAAGACCTTTGTTCAGCAGCGATGAAATTGTAAGAACGTCTATGTTTCCTCCGCTTACAATGCACGCCACATTTTTATTTTTAAAGTTAAGCTTCTTAAGAGCTGCCAGCGGCAGTATTCCGGAAGTTTCAGCTATGAGCTTGTGCTTTTCAACCAGAAGCAAAAGCGCTTCCATCATGTCTTCTTCAGTCACTTCAATTATTCCGTCCACATATTTGTTCACAATGCCGAACGTAAGGTCCCCGGGTCTTTTAACAGCCACTCCTTCCGCAGTTGTTTTGCAGCGGTCCAGAGTTGAAACATGTCCCTTTTCAAGGGATTTTTTCATTGTGAGTGCTCCTGTTGGTTCAACCCCTGTTATGCGTATGGAAGGTTTAAGGCTTTTTGCTATGAGAGCAACCCCGCTAATGAGTCCTCCTCCTCCCACAGGAACAAGTATTTCATCAATGTTATGAAGTTCTTCTATTATTTCAAGTCCTATTGTTCCCTGTCCGCATATTACATCGTAATCATCAAAGGCATGAATGAACGTGTATCCTTTTTCCTTGGACAAACGCCTGGCTTCTTCATAGGACTCATCATACACATTGCCGTGGATTATTACATCTGATCCGTAGGATTTTGTACCTTCGATTTTTATGAGAGGTGTGACCTTCGGCATAACTATTGTTGCATGAATTCCAGCCTTTTGAGCAGACAAAGCAACTCCCTGGGCGTGGTTTCCTGCAGAAGACGTAACAACACCTTTTGATTTTTCTTCAGCGGTAAGATTGGCAATTTTATTGTAGGCTCCTCTTACCTTGAATGATCCTGTTACCTGTAAATTTTCAGGCTTGATGTACACATTGTTGTTATATTCCCTGCTGAAAAAGTCACTGTATACTAAATCAGTCTTTTTCAATACTCCATCCAGGTTCCTTGCAGCTTTTCTGATATTTTCTTCATGGTTTAAATTCATCATTTCCTGTATTTCTTTTTCCTTCATATGCTCACTCCTTATTTGAAATAAAAAAAGCGGGTTCTCTCCAAAAGGACGAGATAACCCGCGGTACCACCTTAATTGTGTAAACACCTCTTATATGTTCAATCAAACATTGGCATTATAACGGTGCCGGACGCTTTATCCTACTGTGATTTCAGAAAAGTTCTCAGGAGTGATATGTGTATATTTATACTGCCGCCTTTCACCGCCCGCCGGCTCTCTGTAAATAATGTGTATACACCTGTCTCCATCAATGAAACTATAAAATTGTAATTGATTGTAATATTCAATCATAGCTTTGTCAAGAACAATTTTAAAATTTTATTTAAAAAAAAAATAAAAAAAGTGTTGACATTGTTTTATGCACTGTATATAATACAAAATAAGTTAAGACAAAGGCATTGACGGAGACAAAAATATCCTGATATAACTGCAGAGAGCCGGTGTATGGTGAAAACCGGTGTTATATGATATAATGATCACTCCTGAGCTTCTGAGTCGAAGAAAAGTAGACGAAGACGTATTTCTGCGTTATAAGAATAGAGTTCAAAAAACATCAGTTTTTTCGACTTGAATGAGGCGATATTTTTTTATCGTAAAATAGGGTGGTACCGCGAAAGACCTTTCGTCCCTATATACAGCTATATGTATATAGAGACGAGAGGTTTTTTTTATGACCTAACAAGCACAATTAACGCAAGTGCACTGTCAGGTCGCTACGTATCCTAACCTTCGCATCAAGTTGAAACCAAAATCAGGAGGTTAATATGTGCAGAACAATCAGTTTTAAAGTATCAAGCGGAATGGATTCCGCTGTAAGAGTGCTGACAACATTAAGAAGAAAGCAGTTTGATGTTAAGGGTTTTAGCATGGAAACTATAGACGCAAACAATTCAGAATTCAGGATAATGCTGGAAGATGAAAAGAAGCAGGGTTTTGACAGGGCAATGCTTCATATGAAAAAATTTGTCGATGTGTATGATGTTTGTGAGTATATGAACAACTAGTTCCAAAGGAAGTAATAACTGTTGAAAGCTGGCCATACAGGCATTTGCTATTATAAAATTATTGAAAATTATGGAGGACAAAGAAATGGGTACAATGTATTATGACAAGGACGCGGATTTAAAAGTATTGGAAGGAAAGACAGTAGCCATTATAGGTTACGGAAGCCAGGGACATGCACATGCCCTGAATCTTAAGGAAAGCGGAGTAAATGTAGTTGTAGGTCTTCAAGAAGGAAGCCGTTCAAGAGCAAAGGCAGAATCTCACGGACTGAGAGTGCTTACAGTTGCTGAAGCCTCAAAAGAAGCAGATGTGATCATGGTTCTTGCTCCTGACACAGCTCAAAAACAAATTTATGAAGAAAGCATAGCTCCTAATCTGGAAGAAGGAAATGCTCTGGCATTTGCTCACGGGTTCAACATTCACTTCCATCAGATAATTCCGCCTAAAAATATAGATGTGTTCATGGTAGCACCAAAGGGTCCCGGACATCTTGTAAGAAGAACTTACCAGGAAGGAAAAGGCGTTCCGGACGTATATGCTGTATATCAGGATTATACAGGAAGATGTAAGGACATAACTCTTGCATACGCTAAAGGAATTGGCGGAACAAGAGCCGGCGTAATTGAAACAACATTCAAAGAAGAAACTGAAACAGACTTGTTCGGTGAGCAGGCAGTTCTTTGCGGAGGAGTTACAGAGCTTATGAAGGCAGGCTTTGACACTCTCACAGCTGCAGGATACCAGCCTGAAATAGCATATTTCGAATGTCTCCATGAAATGAAGCTCATAGTTGACCTTATTTATGAAGGTGGATTCGAAAACATGAGATATTCCATAAGCGATACAGCAGAATACGGTGACTATATAACACAAAGAAAAATCATTACAGATGATACTAGAAAAGCAATGAAGCAGGTTCTTTCAGACATACAGGACGGTACATTTGCATACGACTGGATAGCTGAAAACAAGGCAGGCAAGCCAAGATTCCTGGCTATGAAGGCAAATAATCTTGAACATCCAATAATTACAACAGGTAAGAAATTAAGATCAATGATGTCCTGGATAGGCAAAAGCGCAGAAGGACAGGAATAAAATATACGCAGTTTCAAGGAGGAAATATGAAAAATTCAGGCTCACAAATAATTTTAAAAGTCCTAAAGGAGAAGGGCATAGATACATTGTTTGGATATCCTGGCGGTGCTGTAATACCTTTCTTTGATGCTCTTTATGATGAGCTTGATTATTTCAAGGTGTACAGACCAGCCCATGAACAAAACGGCGTACATGCAGCAGACGGTTATGCAAGAAGCACGGGAAAACTGGGAGTATTTATTGCAACTTCCGGTCCCGGTGCCACAAATGCCATTACAGGAATAGCCAATGCATATATGGACTCAATTCCGCTTTTAGTAATCAGCGGCCAGGTTGCCAATCCTCTCATAGGAAAGGATTCTTTTCAGGAAGTTGATATTACCGGACTAACCATGTCTGTTACAAAACACAGCTACCTTGTGAGAAAAGTTGAAAATCTTGAAGATGTCATAAGGGAAGCTGTGGAGGTTGCTACTGAAGGAAGACCGGGACCTGTGCTCGTTGATGTTCCCAAGGACGTATTCATGCACATGTGCGAATACAAGGGAAGCTCTCCTGAGAAAAAACATGAAGCTGATTTGCCGGACGATAAAATGCTTTTGGAAGCTGTAAAGCTAATCAACAGCGCAGAAAAGCCCATAATTTATGCAGGCGGAGGTGTGAGAATATCAAAAAATGATCATCTTTTGCTCGCCCTTGCAGAAAAAACAGACATACCGGTTTGCAACAGCTTCATGGGTCTTGGTACAATTCCAAGAAGCAACAAATTATCACTTGGATTTGTGGGAATGCACGGTTCTCTTGAAACAAACATGGCAGTTACAAACTGTGATTTGCTCATAGCCATAGGAGCCAGGTTCAGCGACCGTGTAATAGGAAGCCCCGACAAATTTGCTCCTAAGGCAAAAATCATTCACATAGATGTGGATTCTACAGAGGTTGACAAAAATACCTATGAAAGCATTCCATTAATAGGCGAAATGAAATCAATTCTTGAAAAATTGCTCCAACAGTCTGAAAAAAAAGACAGGAGCAAGTGGCTGGAAGAAATCACATCCATCAGAAAAAAGAATGATATAGAAGGGCAGTTTGTTCCTGAAAATATACTGAACGAAATCAACAAAGTATACAATAAAAACACAATAGTTGCCACTGAAGTAGGCCAGCATCAGATGTGGACCGGACAATACTGGCAGTTCAACAAGTCAAATGAGTTTATAACATCAGGAGGGCTTGGAACAATGGGCTTCGGACTGGGAGCAGCAATCGGTGCTCAGGTTGGAAATCCAAACAAAAGAACTGTTTTAATAACAGGAGACGGCAGTTTCAGAATGAATTGTCAGGAACTTGTTACTGTGGCAAAATACAAGCTTCCGATCAAAATTGTGATGTTTAACAACAATACCCTTGGAATGGTAAGACAGTGGCAGAGAATGTTCAGCAATGCAAGATATTCCGAAACAGACAACTATGATGAAGTCAATTACCAGGTTCTTACATCTGCTTATGGAATAAAATCCTTCAAGGCAGAAACATTACATGAACTTAAAAATATAATTTCAGAAACATACAACTTAAATGAACCATTGTTCATAGAATGCAAAATTAATCATGACTGCAGCGTGTACCCAATAGTTCCTCCGGGAAGACCTATTGATGAACTGTTGCTGAATGGCTAAATGAAATAGCACAAATAAGGATGCCGTAAGGCATCCTTTTACTATTGAAAAACCTTATTTTCCACAAATTGTAGGGGCGGACCTTGTGTCCGCCCGAGTCATTAATTCAATATCTTCCGGAGGACAGTAGCCGTTACCTACATTATTATAATTTCAATGTATCCATGTGGTAAAGCTTTCGCATATTGTATGAACCGTCAACAATGAGTGCTGACAAAATGAAGTATACTGCTGAAATTCTTATGGGATATGCAATTGAGTATACAGCCACTTCCATTAAAGGATGTAATATATTTGCAAGTATTAAGGCAACAATACCCCATGCAAGGGAAAAGTCCAGGCAGATATACGAATGAAGGTTGAATGGAAGTTCACTGTAGTCCCACATTTTATGGTGAAAAACCCTGTCGAGCGTTCTCCCGGTAACATATTCCATAAATGTGACGGCTGCAATGCTTCCAATTGTTGCTGTGATCAATGCAGTCAGCCTTCCGTCAATCATAACTTCGCTGAGAGTGAATATTTGAATAATAGCAAGTGCGGATACACCATATAGAGGGCAAAAAAGACCTGTGAGGAATCCTCTGCTTATAACAACCCTTTTTTCCACTATGCTTCTGAATGTGGTTTCTAGAACAAAACCCAGGAAACCATATAAGAGGAAAAAAAGCAATAAATTGATTATATCATACTGCACATTATCTCTCCTTTGTTGTTTTATAAGTGTATTTTTTGGAGTAATGAGATAAATATGCTTTGGATTTATTGGCAATATGTTGAACTTCATCTAGTTTTAAACTATTGTTTACATTGACTTTTTTAAATCCCTAAGTGACGAAATATGAATGCTTTTAAATACTATAAGGCCCATGAGGTACAAAAGAAGAAGTATGGTTATTGCTGATACCAGAGAAAATATGTTGTTGTGTGAGTTTTGAACAAACATTTTAAACAACACCCTGGAAGAAAAACCTGAAATGAAGGCTGCAGCTAAGGGCTTAAAAATCCAGTTTGAAATATCAAAAACAATGCATGACACTTTAAGAAGTTTAGCAAGGTAAAGAAAAGTGTTTAATATTGTTGTAAGGAACAATGCAAACAAGTATGCATCAAAACCATAAACAGGAACAAAAAAATATATTATAGAAATTTTCAAAACCGATTCAACAATGTTTATTTTAAAGGAGCTCACTTGTTCATCCAATGCGTTAAGCATGGATGATATTACCATGTTAAGATACATGAAAGGACATACAAATGATATCATTTTGAGCAACAGACCCACTTGAGTATCATTGTATACAGCCGTGGCTATTTCTGTAGGAAAAACTACAAATATGCTTACAACTAATATGCCTGAAATTGCTGTGAAATGAAGAACCTTTGACAGTGTTGATGACACTTTTTTTTCATTTGACATTGCATTGTCTCCTGCCACAGAAGGTATGAGTATGGAGGATAGAGATGTTAAAAATGATGAAGGGAAAAATAAAAGAGGAAGAACCATACCCTTTATCATTCCATACAGACTCATGGCAGCTTCTGTAGAAATGCCATACAAGAGAAGCCTTGCAGGTATCATTGCATTTTCAACGGTTCTTAAAATGGAATTCAAGTATGATGTTCCGGACAGAGGTACTGAAATTTTCAGGATTTTAAAAATCATATTGTCTGCCTTTTTGAATGTTTTTCCGGAGTAAGGCTTCTTGTCGAATATGTAGAAAAACCATGTAATGACAAGAGAAAATAATTCTTCTACAGTCATGCCTATGGAAACGGCAGCACAGCCGTACTCAATGCCTCTTGGAAGGAAAAGATCCATAATGGAAAAAATGACAGCAATGCGTACAAGCTGCTCAACCACTTGCACTATGGAAGGTTTTACAACTTTTCCAAGTGCAAAAAAATATCCTTTATAGCAGGAAGACACAGCAATGAACGGAAGGCTTGGCGCCAGGTACAATAAAGCCAGCACGGTTCTTTGATCATTTAAAAACTCAACACCTATGTCATTGGCAAAATAATAAAGAAGAAATGCAGATGCAATTCCTGTAATAAGCGAAAGAAAAATGGACTGGCTGAGAACTTTTTTTGCATTAGAGTATCTTCCAAGGGACAATTCTTCCGATATGAGCCGTGACACAGCTACTCTGATTCCCGATGTTGCAAGAGTTACCATAAGAAAATAAACAGATAAAATAAGCTGATACAGACCTATTCCTACAGCTCCAAGCACATTGGCAAGGTAAATGCGAAATGCCATGCCGACAATTCTCACAATGGTAGTAGCAGCTGTGAGGACCAGTGTACCTATAATTAATTTTTCATTTTTCATAAAATACCCCTAATTTTGTATTCATATAATAATATGCCTGTAAAAGCAATTAAGAATTAAGAGTTAAGAATTAAGAATTGAAGACATATAAACAATATAACGCATGTTGTGCAATTTGGTGTATTTTTTTATTGCAATTAATTTTGAAATATTATATAATGTAGAAAAAAACAGGAAGGTTTAAAATTGAACGATCCATTGATAAATATAAGCAATACACTTAAGAAAACAAGATTTGAAAAGGGTTTGACACTGGATGAAACTTCAAATCTGACAGGAGTAAGCAAGGCAATGCTGGGACAGATAGAGAGGGCAGAGTCAACGCCTACAATATCTACATTGTGGAAAATCTCAACAGGGCTTAAAATATCTTTTTCTGAATTGTTAAGCACAAGCAATGAAAACAATGAGACTATAAACATAAATGAAATTGAACCTGTTTATGAATCAGAAGATAAAATGATTTTGTACAATGTATTTCCCTTCGATCCTATTACAGGATTTGAATATTTTTATATAAAACTGCTTCCCGGAGCACATCATGTGTCACAGCCCCACAAGTCATCAACCGTTGAATATGTTGTGGTAACTGAAGGAAAATTAGACATTACCGTTGACGACAAAACTCATGTTCTTGAGGCGCCTGCTGCATTTAATTTCAGAGCAGATAAAATACACACATACAGCAATCCATACAACAAGGAAGTTGTTTTTCAAAATATAGTCAAGTATTAACAGCCAGAATTTTATTCTGGTTTAATTTTAACCATATAGTGCGTTATAACGCACAACAAATGCTATCACATTATGGAGGTTTTATGTTAACAAAAAGAATTGAAGATGCAAGACAAAATTACATCAATTCCAAACCTGCAATTTCATATGAAAGAGCAAGAATCTGGACAGAATCTCACAAAAAAACAGAAGGAGAATCAATTCCCATAAGAAGGGCAAAGGCCTTCAAAGATACATGCCAGCAGCTGGATGTGGAAATATTTGACGGTGAAATTATTGTAGGTGCTGTGGGAGAATTCAGGAAGTGCGGAATATTGACGCCGGAATTTTCATGGACATGGGTTGACAGAGAAATGGACAACTTTGACAAAAGGGTACAGGACCCATATGTTATGACAGATGAACAAAGAGAATATGTCAGGAAAAATATTTTTCCTTACTGGAAGGGAAAATCACTGGAAGAATCATTTTTGTCAAGGCTTCCGGAAGATACTGCAAAAGTTGCTGTAGACACTGGAATTGTTGACAATGATTCCAAGTGGAGGCAGGCAGTAGGGGAAATCACTCCTGATTACCAGGATGTTCTTTTTAAAAAGGGATTTGGAGGAATCATAACAGAGGCTAAGAAACACATGGAAAAATTAAATGAAGTTTCTGCCGAAAACCTGAAGAAAAAGGAATTTTATCAGTCAGTAATTTTAACATCTGAAGGAATCATTTCACTTGCAAAAAGATACTCGCAAAAGGCTTCAGAATTGGCAGACAGCGAAACAAATGAAGACAGAAAAAATGAACTGAAGAAAGTTGCCGATGTATGCTCCAAGGTTCCTGAAAATCCACCTTCAACATTTCATGAAGCAATACAATTTGTATGGTTCACACAGCTGGGCGGAATTTTGTCGGAAAATCCTCTTGCCCTTAATGTAGGAAGGTTTGACCAGTTCATGTACCCATATTATAAATCTGATATTGAAAATAACATCATGAATAAGGAACAGATTCAAGAGCTCATTGAAGCACTGTGGTTAAAACTTTCAGAGTGGGTGTGGACCATTTCTGCAAATACTGCAGAGTTTTTTGCAGGATACAACCAGTTTCAAAATCTTACAATCGGCGGAAAGACCAGAGATGGAAAGGATGCCGTAAATGAGTTGTCATACTTGGCTCTTGAAGCTACAGAAAATGTAAAGACACATCAGCCTGGCTTAAGCGTGAGGATACATCAGGACTGTCCAAGAGAATTTCTGGATGCAGTAACTCATCTTGTTAGCAAGGGCACGGGATTTCCTGCCATACACAGCGACCAGGCAGGTTATCAGATGCTCATCAATGCCGGTTATGAACCTGAAGATGCCAGGGATTGGAACAACTGCGGCTGTGTGGTTCCTCATTCCAGAAAAACAGGAGAATGGACATCGGCTGTTAATATAAATATTACAGCTGCCTTGGAATTTGCTCTCAATAAGGGCAGCAGCAGAATAACCGGTGAAAAAATGGGTGTTGATGAAAAAGAACCAAAGACATTTACCAGTTATAAAGAAATTGAAGAGGCTTTTTACAGGCAATTTGACAATTTAATTAAACATTCGGTAATTTCAACGCTCGTTGCACAAAATCTTCATAAGGAAATGGTGCCAAGGCCTTTCTTGTCATCATGCATAGAAAATTGCCTGAATGAAGGGGTGGACTTGGTTGATGCAGGGGCAAAGTACAATTTAGGCCCTGTACTTACAGGCATAGGTCTGGCTGTTACTGCAAATTCTCTGGCTGCAATTAAAAAGCTAGTATATGAAGAAAAATGCACGGACATTGAAACCCTTATCAATGCAATTGATGCAGACTGGAAAGGATATGAAGAGCTGAGACAAAAAGCATTGAGTGTTTCGAAGTATGGCAACAATATAAATTATGTTGATGATATTGCTGTAAATATAGCAAACCATTATTACAAGGAAAGCCACAGGTACAAGGACATTAACGGAAACAATTTCAATACCGCATTTATGGGAATATCAAATTACCTACCTGCAGGAAAGGTGGTAGGGGCAACACCCTGTGGAAGAAAATCACGTGAGCCTCTTTCCGAAGGAGTATCTCCTTTTGCAGGATCAGATACATCAACTCCATTGGCGGCAATGCGTTCTGCAGCAAGATTGAATCAGGATGTTCATTCAGGAGGAACTCTTCTCAATTTAAGACTAAGCGAAGATCTTGTGAAGACAAAGAGAGGACAAAGCAATTTGGGCAGCATGATACAGGCATTTTTTGCGCTCGGTGCATTTCATGTTCAGTTCAATACTGTTTCCACTGAAACGCTTTTAGATGCACAAAAACATCCTGAAAATTACAAGGACCTGCTTGTTCGTGTTGCAGGCTACAGCACTCAATTTGTAAATTTGTCAAGAAGCATGCAGGATGCAATCATTGCAAGAAATGCTCATGACAAATTTTAATTATTCGGTTGTAGAATGTATGAACGGATATTTTATGGAACCTCAAAATTTTTCCGTCAATGACGGAGATGGTATAAGGACTGTTATATTTTTTGCCGGATGTCCATTGAATTGCAAATGGTGCGCTAATCCTGAAAGCACATTGGATTTTAAGCGAGTTTCATTCAACAAAGAAACATGTATTTCCTGCGGCAAATGTGCCCAGCTGTGCCCAGTTGGGGTTATGGTTGATTTAAACAGTCCGGAACAAAGAAAAAAGTGCATTTCCTGCGGCATATGTGTGGAAAGTTGCCCTACAAACAGCAGGAAAAAACTTGTAAGGATGTATTCAGACAGAGAAATACTTGAAATAATAAAAAGTCAGGAGATTTTTTACAGGTATTCCAATGGAGGCGTTACATTTTCAGGTGGCGAGGCAACCCTACAACAGCATATGTTAAGAATTTTAGTCGACAGCCTTTATGATAAGGCTGTTCATATGGCCATTGAAACATCAGGTTATTTTTATTTTGATGAAGTAAAGGACATTTTAGCAAGACTGGATTTGATATTTGTTGATATAAAGCACATGGATGAAAAGAAACATGAATTATACACGGGAAAAAGCAATAAAAAGATACTGGAAAACATTAAAAAAATGAGTGAACTGGATGTTCCCATTGTTGTGAGAATACCTGTAATAGAGGGTGTAAATTCTGATGATATTAACATTAAAGAAACTGCTGTGTTTGTTAAGGAAAATATCAAAAACCCTAAAATAGAGCTTCTGCCATATCATAATTTTGCAGAAGAAAAGTATGAATGTTTAGGGCTTGATAAAATGTCTCATAATTTTAAAAGACCGTCAAACGAGCTTTTATCTCATTTAAAAATGATTATAAAAAATGAAGGCGCAGAAACAGTCAGCTATATTTAGCTGGCTCTGCGCCTTATACTTATTTTAACTTTAGCATTTCTTCGTGAATTTTTTCAAGTTCTTCAGGTATGTTGATTTGCTGAGGACATTTGGTCATGCATTCACCGCATTTCTGACACTTGTCGGCTCTTGCTTGTTCAGAGGTGAACAGGAAGTAGCTTCTTGTAGCTATGTCCTTGTTTTCAGATTTTTTGTAATCGTTGTAAATTTCAAAAATCCCCGGTATGTCAACGCCAAATGAGCAGTCCATGCAGTAACGGCATCCTGTGCAGGGAACCGGCTTGATTTTTCTCAGTTCCTCAACAACTTTGTCAATAACTTTATATTCTTCATCATTTAATGTTTTTAAGTCTGTGAATGTGTTCATGTTGTCTTCAAGCTGTTCCATGTTTGACATTCCGCTTAGGATTATAGCTACATTTGGTAATGATGCAACCCATCTCAATGCCCATGAAGCTGCAGATTTTTCAGAATTGTAGGATTTAATATGCTTCATGGCCGAAGGTGCAAAGGAAGCCAGAAAACCTCCTCTTACAGGTTCCATTACAAAGCACGGTATGTTTTGTTTTTCAAGGATTTCATATGCTCCTTTTGCATCATATTCAGCCCAGTCCCAATAGTTTATCTGAAGCTGCACAAAATCCCATTTGTGAGCAGACACAAACTTTTCCAAAATGTCATTGCTGTCATGGTATGAAAAACCAATATGTTTTATTTTACCTTCGTCCTTCTTTTTCTTGATGAAATCATAAAGATTGAATTTTTCAACGGTCTCTATTGTATTTTTGTTCAATGAATGAAGAAGATAAAAATCAAAATATTCCGTATTGCATTTTTCAAGCTGTTCATTGAAAAACGCTTCTGCATCTTTTTCTTCCTTGATTTTCCATACAGGCAGTTTGTTTGTCAGGTAGTAGCTTTCTCTTTTAAACTCTTTAAGGACCTTTCCCAGAAACTCCTGAGATTCTCCGCTGTGATAATTGTAAGCTGTGTCAAAATAATTTAAGCCATTGTCCATTGCATGACGAATCAATTCTCTTGCCTGATTGAAATCAATTTTACCACCCTTTACAGGAAAACGCATGCAGCCATATCCCAGTTTCGGGAAATTTACGTCGAGACTTTCTATAAATTTTCTGTCCATAATAAACCTGCTTTCATTAATATTTTGAAGTAAATACAGTATACTAACAATTATAACAGCAATTCCAAAATATTGGAAGATAATACAAGATGTTTTTGATTATATCTTCATAAAATTTCTATAATTTTGATGTAAAATTTTAACATAAAAAATTATTTAAAAAACATATTGACAAAAAGATAAGACAGAGTTATTATAAAGACACCCCCCGGGTAGGGGGTGTATAGGAGGTAGATATGAAAGCTGATAAGGTAAAAATAAACCGTTTATTAAAAACAGCGGCAGGTCAAATGGATGGGATAATGAAGATGGTTGAAGAAGACAGATACTGTATTGATATTTCAAATCAGATACTGGCTGTTCAATCAATTTTAAGAAAGGCAAACAACGAAATACTTAAGTCTCATATGGAAATGTGTGTTAAGCAGGCATTTATGGAAGGTAATGAAGAAGAAAAAATAGATGAAATTATTTCGCTTTTAAATAAAGTTTCAAAGTAAAGGAGATAAAATGAAATCACAAAAATTTAATGTGACCGGCATGACATGCTCAGCATGTTCTGCAAGGATTGAAAAAAATATAAACAAGACCGAAGGAATCAAAGAAGTAAATGTAAACTTGTTAAGTAACAGCATGACAGTCAAGTATGACGAAAGTGTATTAAAGGAAAATGACATTATAAAGGTTGTTGTTGATACAGGATACGGAGCAAATGTTGCAGACACAAAAAAATCTGCTGCAAAATCTGATGACAAAAAAACAGATGCTCAGGCTGAATTTAAGGATATGAAAAAGAGGCTTGCAATTTCATTTGCATTCGCAATACCGCTTCTTTACTTGGCTATGGGGCACATGTTTAAATGGCCTCTACCTAGCATATTTCACGGTGATAAAAATGCAATGACTTTTGCATTTACGCAGTTTCTCCTGGCTCTTCCAGTTATGATAGTAAACAAGAAGTATTATACAGTGGGCTTTAAGACATTGTTCAAAGGATCTCCAAACATGGATTCGCTAATTGCCATAGGCACAACAGCTGCTGTGGGATACGGTGTCTTCGCAATATATAAAATAGGCTATGGACTGGGACACATGGACATGGAAATGGTAATGAAATATTCCATGGACTTATATTTTGAATCAGCTGCCATAATACTTGCACTTATTACTCTTGGTAAATTCCTTGAGGCAAGGGCAAAGGGAAGAACATCAGATGCCATTAAAAAACTCATGGATTTGTCTCCTAAGACTGCCCTTGTTGAAAGAAATGGAATTGAAGAAGAGATACCCGTTGAGGAAGTTGTTAAGGGTGATATTATAGTAGTTAAACCAGGACAGTCAGTTCCTGTTGATGGAATAATCACATTCGGAAACTCATCTCTTGATGAATCAATGCTCACAGGAGAAAGCATTCCTGTTGAGAAAAAAGCAGGAGACAAGGTTATTGGTGCAAGCATAAACAAATCCGGATATTTTAAATTTGAAGCACAAAATGTGGGCGACGATACAACATTGTCGCAGATTATTAGGCTTGTTGAGGAAGCAAGTTCTTCCAAGGCTCCCATATCAAAACTTGCCGATAAAATAAGCAGCATATTTGTTCCGGTTGTAATTACCATTGCAGTGTTGGCCACAATTGTATGGCTGGTTCTTGGAGCAACATTTGAATTTGCATTGTCTATTGGTATTGCCGTGCTGGTAATTTCCTGCCCATGCGCACTTGGTTTAGCAACACCGACGGCAATAATGGTTGGAACAGGCAAGGGAGCTGAAAACGGAATTCTTATAAAATCTGCCGAAGCCCTAGAAATTGCTCATCAGATACAGACAGTGGTAATGGATAAGACAGGAACTATAACTGAAGGTAAGCCAAGAGTCACAGACATGGTAACAAACGGTATAAGTGAGACAGAAATGCTTAAAATAGCAGCATCAGCTGAAAAAGGATCAGAACATCCTCTTGCAGATGCAATAGTTGAAGAAGCAAAAAACAGAAATCTTGAGCTTTACCAGGTGAAGAATTTCCAGGCGCTTCCAGGACAGGGGCTTGAAGCCGAAATAAACGGGAAAAATTATTACCTGGGCAATTTAAGACTTTTAAATGAACAGAAAATCAATATAAACGGCTTTGGTGAAAAAAGTGAGAAACTTGCAGAAGAAGGAAAAACACCTCTTTATTTTGCCGATGAAAAAAATGTTCTTGGTATAATTGCTGTTGCTGATGTTGTTAAGAAAACAAGCAAAAAAGCAATTCAAGAATTTGAAGCAATGGGAATCGAAGTTGTAATGCTCACGGGAGACAACAAAAAAACAGCTGAAGCCATAAGAAAACAGCTGGGAATATCAAGAGCAATAGCGGAAGTTCTTCCTCAGGACAAAGAGAGAGAAATAAGAAAGATTCAGGAACAGGGAAGAAAAGTTGCAATGATAGGAGACGGCATAAA
Organism: Sedimentibacter sp. B4; assembly: GCF_000309315.1. Classification (NCBI taxonomy): domain Bacteria; kingdom Bacillati; phylum Bacillota; class Tissierellia; genus Sedimentibacter; species Sedimentibacter sp. B4. Next base: position 57,994 of record NZ_CANG01000002.1, on the reverse strand, counting down.
CGATGCTCCTGCTCTTGCAAGAGCTGATGTTGGAATTGCCATAGGTGCCGGAACAGACGTTGCCATAGAATCTGCAGACATAGTATTAATAAGAAGCGATTTATTGGATGCTGTTACAGCAGTGCAGCTGAGCAAAGCAACAATCAAGAATATTAAACAAAATCTGTTCTGGGCATTTATTTACAATGTAATTGGAATACCGCTGGCTGCAGGAGTGTTCTACGTAATCTTGAATTGGAAGTTAAACCCCATGTTTGCTGCAGGAGCCATGAGCTTAAGTTCAGTGTCTGTTGTGTCAAATGCCTTGAGGCTTAAGTTCTTTAAACCAGTAAGAATTGTGGAATCTCTTGAAGGGACAAAAGAAGTAAATGAAACAAAAGAAACAAAAAATCAAAAGGGTGACTCAGTCATAAATAAAGACTTTACAAATAAATCAAACAATAATGGAGGAAATAAAATGAACATAGTTTTAACAGTTGAAGGAATGAGCTGCGGACACTGCAAGGCAGCAGTTGAAAAGGCACTGAAGAATGTAGATGGAGTTGACAATGCAGTTGTGGATTTAAACAGCAAGACAGCAGAAGTAACATTGTCAAAGGAAGTAAGCACAGAAGATCTGACAAATGCAGTTACTGAAGCAGGATATGAAATTATAGAAGTAAAATAATTAAAAGGGCAGCTATGCTGCCTTTTTATTTTGTCGTCACTACAATAAAATTTTACCTTATTTTAAAACGCAACAACAAATATTAATACATAAAAAATAGATTTATGATATAATGTATATAAAACAGTATAAGAAAGGATCAATATGAATTTAAAAAGAATTTCATTTATATTTCTGATTCCTGTTTCTCTTTTTCTCACCTTGTATGCAAGATATTACATGAGTTTTGCAGAATATTATGCTGTTGAAATATATCCTGTATTTGCGGAAACAATAAGTTTTATTTCATCAAAAACATCTGTATCCGCAGCTGAAATAATAATTCTTTTGGTAGTTGCCTTGTTGATCATTTATACGTTATCAATGATTGTAAACTCAGTAAAATACAAAACGGCTGATTTTTTCAAGCAATATGCTGCAAATATATTGTCTTTTGCATCAGTAATTTATTTTTTATTTGTGCTTTTCTGTGGAATCAATTATTCAAGATATGAATTCACATTTTACAGCGGTCTTGAAGTAAAGGAATCATCAAAGGAAGAGCTCATTGCTTTGTGTGAAATATTAATTCAGGATGCCAACAACCTACGCTCGAATCTTACAACAGGTGAAAACAACACTGCAGAGCTTTTCGACCGGAATTATTACGGTACTGCCCAAAGAGCAAGAGATTCTTTTGACAATATCGCAAAAGAGTATAGTGTACTTAAGGGAAATTATCCTGCACCAAAGCCTGTGAAGATGTCCCGGGTAATGTCTCACATGAATATTACAGGGGTGTTTTTTCCATTCACATTCGAAGCCAACGTCAATGTTGACATTCCTCCCTATCAGATTCCTGCAACCATGCTTCACGAATTGGTGCATTTGAGAGGATTCATGAGAGAAGATGAGGCTAATTTCATTGCTTATCTCTCAAGCATAAATTCAGGTTTTCAAGATTTTGCATACAGCGGGACCATGCTTGCCCTTACTTACAGCATGAATGCTCTGTATGCAGAAGATCCGGAATCTTATGCAAGTCTCAGGGAAACATATTCTCAAGATGTAAAAAATGACATGATTTTCTCATGGAATTACTGGAAAAATTTTGACACAAAGGTTGCTGAAATTTCAAACAACATAAATGATGCATATCTTAAGGCAAACAACCAGGACGACGGTGTCAAAAGTTACGGCAGGATGGTTGATTTGCTCCTGGCATATTACAGAAATTAAGGAAATTAGGCATAATAATCCTTCATCGGGTCAAACTAAGAAAAATCAGATGAAAGGGGATTATTATGGCACAAATAAATTGCACGGTTACAAACTGTTACTTCAACAATAGACAGGGATGTACGGCGCCTTCCATTGAAGTTGACGGAAAAAAAGCTGAGAAAAGCCGCCTTACAAGCTGCAACACTTTTATTGAGCAAAAACCCGGAATAAGAAGTTCCGTAAGTGAGCCTAAAAGCGACACAGAAATCAAATGCGAGGCAGTGAAATGCATTTACAACAAATCAGAACACTGCAACGCCTCAGGCATTCTTGTTAACGGCAGGAATGCATCAGTTCCTGAAGAAACATGCTGCAGCACGTTCAGAGATTAAAAGAAATAGGATGCAATGCATCCTTTTTTGTTTAATATATTAATAATGATGGTATATAATTTAGGAACAAATCAATTTCCAAATCGTCTAATATATTACAGATAATTAAGGGAGGTGCATTATGAATACAATTAAATTAATGAAGAAAATTTTCATACTGTCCGTTGTCTTTATATTTTGCTTTACATTTGCTGCTTTTGCGGAGGACTGCGTGACGGTGTATGTTGACAATGAAAAAGTAGATTTTGATGTGAATCCTTTTATTGAAGGAGGAAGAACCCTTGTACCATTAAGAGGTGTTTTTGAAAAACTTGGAGCCAGAGTTGACTGGAACAAAAATATTCAGGAAGTTGTCATAAAAGATGACAACAATGAAATACAAATGCTCCTCAATAAGAACAAGGTTATGGTAAACGGTGAAATTAAAGATATTGATGTAGCCACAATGATGATAAACAGCAGGACATTTGCTCCACTCAGGTTCATAAGTGAAAATCTTGGACATGATGTAAGATGGGATGGCAGTACAAATTCAGTATATATAACAAAAAACACATCTGTTCCGGAAAACAAAAATATTTTAAAGACTGTGGGCTCTAAGGAAAACCTCATTGCCCTTCTTGAATACAACTCAAAGCTTTACAGCTATTTGTGGACGGACAGATTTGTTGCAGCAGAAGATTCTAATGCAATAGACAAGGAAGAATCAGTTCAGCAAGCGCCCCAGGAAGCAGGATCTTCTCAGGACCATTCAGATACAAATGTGCAGGTTGAGGGAGTACAGGAAGGTGACATAATTAAAAATGACGGAAAATACATATACATAAAGACAGGCGAAAAACTTAAGATAATTGATTCAAACCCATTAAACCCTAAGGTTCTATCAACTGTAAATGTCCCGGAAAACACAAGCATAAGTGAAATTTACATTTCCGGCAGCAAGCTTGTAGTCATAGGACAAAACAATTTTTATTATATAATGAAGGAATACGAAGAGCCTGCAATGTCAATTGAAGGTAAATCAATCGACTACATCATGCCGCCGCGTTACTACGATGACAGAACAAATGTGCTTGTTTATGATATTTCCAATGTTGAAAAGCCTGTTCTTCAAAGGGAGCTGCTGCTGGATGGTAACTACCTGTCAGGAAGAGAAATAAACGGGTATTTGTACATGGTTACAACAAAGTATTTAAACATTTACTATGACAGACAGTATGTGTCTCTTCCTTATTATACTAATGTGCTTAAAAATGAAAAACATGAATTTACATATGATGATATAAAATATTTTCCAAACTATATAGATTCAAGATACATGTACACTGCAGGAATTAACCTTAATGATTCTTCTGTTGAACCTGATGTTGATGTGTACCTTGGAGGTTCGGACACAATTTATGTCTCCGAGGACAGCCTTTATGCAGCTGTTGCTGATTATTCATATGATTACAGCATAAAGCAGACAGAGCTTTACAGCCCAGGGTATTCAATAAGTACAGTTGTTTACAAATATGAGCTTGAAAGAGGCAATATAAAAGTTGCAACTCAGGGTGAGGTACCGGGAACAATAATAAACCAATTTTCCATGGATGAGCATGAAGGTATGCTAAGAATTGCCACCACCACCGGAGAAGTGTGGAATGAAACATCAAAAAACAACATGTACATTCTTGATGAGAATTTGAAATTAAAAGGAAAGCTGGAAGGGCTTGCTCCAGGGGAAAGAATTTACAGCACACGTTTTTCAGGAGACAGAGTTTACATGGTTACATTCAGGCAGGTTGACCCTCTTTATGTAATTGATGCATCTGACCCTGCAAATCCAAGGGCTGCAGGAATGCTGAAAATCCCAGGCTACAGCACATACCTTCACATTGTTGATGAAAACCACATACTTGGGTTTGGTTATGATACGAAGGTGAGCGAATGGGGTGGAATTGTGAATGGTGGCTTCAAGTTGTCCTTGTTTGATGTTTCCGACATAAAAAATCCAAAGGAAACATTCACAGAGGTTATAGGAGAACAAGGAACATACTCGGAACTTCTGTACAATCACAAGGCATTGATGTTCTCACTGAATAAAGGTATAATGGCTTTTCCGATCAACAGCACTGCAGAAAACTACAAGACTGATTTCAACGGAGCATATGTGTACAACGTGAGCCTTGACAACATAAGTTATAAAACAAAAATATCACATATGGACAGTGATAATTATCTCTATGGATATGAAGTAAAAAGAATAATATACATCGGCGATTACATTTACACATTCTCTGAAAATGAAATGCAGATTCACAGCATTACCACAAACAAAAATGTCAATGAGTTAAATATTTATTAAACAAGTATGCAAAACAATAGCAGTCATGGTAAATACATGGCTGCTTTTGTTTTGAAATTTTCGACAAAATCTGCATAAGTATTACAACAATCCAATGTTATGAACAATGAAAACATTTTTGTAATTTTTAACAAAATATTATAAAATTCTCAAAATGTTACAAAAATATTGTCAACTTGTAAACAATGTGTTATAATTATTAAGTGATTTAACATAATTTATCATATTTGGAGGGTATCATGAAAAAAGGATTATCTTTAGTATTGGTGTTATTGATGGTAACATCTTTATTTGGATGTGCAACAAAGACAGAAGCTCCTGCAGCTGAAACTTTAACAGGAACAGGTGAAGGATTTGGCGGAGAAGTTACTGTTACTGTAACAAAAGAAGGTGACAAAATCACCAGCGTTGTAGCAGTTGGAGAAAAAGAAACTGCCGGAATCGGTTCAAACGCGATTGACCAACTTCCTGCAAAAATAGTTGAAGCTAATTCAACTGAAGTAGATGTAATAGCAGGCGCTACTTATACAAGTAAAGCAATAATATATGCAGTTAACAATGCTCTTGATCCAGCAGCATTCCCATATCCTGCAGAAAAAGAAGAAAAACCTGCTGAAACACCAGCACCTGCACCAGTTGGAGAAGCAGGATCTATTGTAAAGTTTGGTTTAGGACAAAACATTGAAATAGGAAAATCAAAAGATGCAACAGCTGATGCAACAGCAGTTGGTCAGGCAGATGTTACAATGGCAGCAGTTGGATTTGACGCTGAAGGCAAAGTTGCCAGCGTTACAATAGATGTTGCCCAGACAAAAATAGCATTTGACAAGGATCTGAAAGTTACTACTGACAAAGCAGCTGAAGTTAAATCAAAGAAAGATTTGGGACCGGACTACGGAATGGTTAAAGCATCAAGCATAGGCAAAGAGTGGTTTGAACAAATCGAAGCTTTTGAAAACTGGATGATTGGCAAGACAATGGATGAAATAACTGGATTAAAAGTAAAAGCAAGAGACGAATCACATCCTGCAGTTCCAGATGTACCTGAATTGACATCATCAGTTACAATTTCAGTAGATGCTTACCTTGCAGCAGTTGAAGAAGCTTGGACAAACGCACAGGATGTAGCAGGCGCTGAAAAAGTAGGACTTGGAGTTGAAACTCATATAGGAAGTTCTAAAGACAAAGCAGCTGATGTTCTTCCATTAGCACAGGCTGATACATATATGTCTGCAACAGCTTTGACAGCAGATGGAAAAGTTGCTGGCACAATAGTAGATACAGCACAAGTTAAAATCAAATTTGACGAAAAAGGTGTTGTAACTTCTGACAGAGCAGCAGAATATCAGACTAAGAAAGAAATTAAAGAAGGATACGGAATGGTTAAGGCTTCAGCTATAGGCAAAGAATGGTTCGAGCAAATGGAAGCATTCGAAGACTGGATGACTGGAAAGTCTATTGAAGAAATCACTGGATTGACAGTTAAACAAAGAGATGAAAACCACAAAGCAGTTCCAGATGTACCTGAATTGACTTCTTCAGTAACTATCTCAGTTGAAAATTATCAATCAGTTGTTAAGGAAGCAGCAGCAAACGCAAAATAATAAATGAAATTAAGGGGGCTTGTAAAAGCTCCTTTTTATTTGATATAAAATAATTGATATTATTTAAAATATTTGATATTATAAGCTAGGGTGATAAATATGAAAAAAATAATTCCTATATTGATGACAGGAATTTTAATTTTTGTTTTTTTAACAGGCTGCCAAAAGCAGGAAGAGCCTGAAAAGGAGCAAGTTTATGATAAATTCAGCTATACTTTTTTAGATACCTTTGATACGGTTACACAGGTTGTGGGTTATGCTAAAACAGAAGAAGAATTCAACGGATATGCTGAAAAAATTCATGAAAGAATGTTTGAGCTGCACCAGTTATATGACAAGTACAATTCTTATGAAGGAAAGAACAACATCAAGACAATTAACGACAATGCCGGTATACAGCCTGTGAAAGTTGATAAGGAAATAATAGACTTAATCCTCATGACAAAAGAAATGTACCAGTCAGTAGGAAAGAAAACTAATGTGGCTTTGGGCTCTGTTTTGAAAATCTGGTCTGAATATAGAGATGAGGCTGAAGCAAATCCTGCTGACGCTAAAATTCCTCCTATGGATATTTTGCTTGAAGCAAACGGACACACTGATATCAACAAGGTAATAGTGGATGAGAAAAATTCAACTGTGTATCTGGAGGATCCACTCATGAGTTTGGATGTGGGAGCCGTTGCAAAGGGATATGCAACAGAAATTGTTGTTAAGGAAATTATTCAGGAAGGTTTCACTTCAGGCATCATAAGTGCAGGAGGAAACATACGAGCTTTTGGTAAACCTATGGACGGCATTAGAGATAAGTGGGGAGTTGGAATTCAAAATCCTGATGGTGTTCTTGGCACGTCGGATGAAAGCATATTGGAAACGGTGTTTCTAACAGATGCATCTGTTGTAACCAGCGGTGATTATCAGAGATTTTACATGGTTGGAGATACAAGAGTTCATCACTTGATAGATCCAGTTACTTTGATGCCTGGGGATTACTTCAGAGCTGTATCAATTGTAACTGAAAATTCAGGCAAGGCTGATTTCCTTTCTACTACTGTATTCCTGACGCCTTATGAAGAAGGTAGGGCACTTGTTGAGTCCCTAGATGGAGTGGAGGCTCTGTGGGTATTTAAGGATGGAACAATACAAACAACCGAAGGCATGGATAAAATAATGAAGAGCAAGGGTGCCTCCGGAGCAATTGCTAAGTAAATAGGCAGGGTATATGAAAAAATCTAATTTTTTTGCTTTTATTTCAAGGATGAAGTATATAAACAGATGGGGGCTAATGCGAAACATCAAGGATGAAAATGTGTCGGAACACAGTCTTGACGTTGCTGTAATAGCTCATGCCCTTGCTGTTATTCAGAAAAGACGTCTTGACAAGGATGTTAATCCGGAAAAGACAGCTCTCTATGCAATTTATCACGATGCTTCCGAAATATTTACAGGAGACATGCCAACACCTGTTAAATATTCCAACACTGTAATAAAGACAGCCTACAAGGATGTGGAGCTTGCTGCAAGCAGGAGGCTCTTAAAACTTTTACCTGAGGACTTTTACAGTGATTATGAAGGAGTTCTCATACCTCGTGAAGATGAAAAGGAAATTTGGAAGACAATCAAAGCTGCTGATAAAATAAGCGCCTACATCAAATGTATCGAGGAGGAAAAATCGGGAAACAAGGAATTCCTCAAGGCTAAGCAGACAATATTAAAAGATTTGATCTCCATGGACAGAGAAGATGTGAATATTTTCATGAGTGATTTCATGGATGGATATGAACTTACACTTGATGAAATGGAATAATATAAAATAAAGTTATAACCAATAAGTAGGCTATAACTTTATTTTATTAGACTGGATTTTTTCATGTGGTATACTTAAATAAAAAATATAAGGGTAATATTATGAATCAATACAATTACATGACCTTTAAGTCAGTATCTTATGCAATGAAAGTTGAAACGGCACTTAAAAAGTGCGGCGTAAATTTTAAAATAATACCTGTTCCAAGAAGTATCAGTTCAAGCTGCGGCCTGTGCGTGAGGTTCCAGAAGGAAGACATGGAAAAATTCAAGGAAATAATAGAAAAAAACAGCCTTGTGTACGACAATATTTACTTGGATATTTAGACTGCATATGAAAGATAACAGCCGCAAAGAAAACCAATTAAAAGCAATACAGAACTGCTTTTACCTTTGTGTAGTATGTTTGCTTCGGGAATTAGCTGGCTGGCAGAAACATAAAGCATGCTGCTGGCTGCAGCTGACAGGCAGAAGGCTATAAAATAAGTTGAAATTCCACCAAGCTCAGCTCCTAGCACTGCTCCGAATGCTGTGGGAAGGCCTGTAAGCAGGGTTAATAAAATTACATACAAGGGTGAGGCTCCTGCCATTACAAGAGGAACTCCAACGCTCATTCCTTCCGGAATATTGTGGGCAGCAATCAATATTCCTATTTTTATGCCTAAATTGTCAGAGTATACTGTGCTTGAACCCACAGCTATACCTTCCGGAAAATTGTGCAGGCTGAGGCTTACTATGATTATCATACTCATTTTTATGTAATCCAGTTTTTTGCCTGCATATCTGGAAAGCTTCTTTGTGGGAATCATTTCTTCCGCGAAAAAAACCACAATAAGTCCAATGAAAAGACCCAATGTCACAATGAAGAAACCTCCAATTTCATAGGCTTCCGGCATGAGGTCAAAAGAAATTACAGAAAGCATTATTCCTGCTGCAAAGCTTAAAAGTCCTGAAACTGTTCGGTCACTGGGGCTTTTAATCAACAATGACACTGTTCCTCCAAGACATGTTCCAATTCCGCCAATAACAAATCCCCATATAAAATAATATAAAATATCCAAAGTTTCCTCCTGTTTGTTCATCTTATTAATATATATGCAGCCGGGTTTTTTTAAGAAATTAAAAATTAATTAAGAAGTAAATTCTTGTACATAATTATAATGTAGTATATAATTAGCCATAGAAATATTGATAAATGATTCTTTGCATTTTTTCTTTAATGAGAATGCAGGAAAGGAAATTAAATGAAAGAAATTATAAATACAAAAATAGTTAAAATGGATCCTGACAATTTGGACTATGATATAATAAAAGAAGCCGCACAAATCATCAATAACGGCGGTGTTGTTGTGTTTCCAACAGAAACAGTATACGGAATTGGAGCAGATGCATTAAATGACACTGCTGTGGAAAAAATTTTCAAGGCAAAGGGAAGGCCTCAGGACAATCCTTTGATAGTTCATATTCAAGATGTTGAAGAACTGTACGATTTATCCAGAGAAGTTCCGGAAAATGCAATAATATTAGCAGAAAAATTCTGGCCGGGTCCCCTGACTATGATTTTGTATAAAAAGGATATATTATCAGACAAAATAACAGCAGGACTTAGTACTGCTGCAATAAGGTTTCCAAAAAATAAAATTGCCCTGGCACTTATAAAGGAAAGCGGAAAACCAATTGCTGCACCAAGTGCCAACACTTCCGGAAAGCCAAGCCCCACAGAAGCTTCTCATGTAATTGAAGATTTAATGGGCAAGGTAGATATGATAATTGACGGAGGATGCACTTACATAGGAATCGAATCAACTGTTGTAGATGTTACAGGGGATGTGCCCATGATACTAAGGCCCGGCGGAATAACAAGAGAAGACATATCAGGAGTTTTAGGAAAATGTGATTACGATCCTGCAATCATTAAAAGCAATGAAAAAATTGTTCCAAAATCTCCGGGACAAAAATACAGGCATTATTCACCAAAAGCAAAAGTGATTTTGTACAAGGGACCTTTAGATAAAATTGCGCAAAGAATAGTCGAAGATTATGATAAATTTACACAGGATGGATTAAAGGTGGGCATTATGTCAACTGTTCAGACTGAAAAATATTACGAGGGCAAGACCACAATTTGTGTTGGTGACAGAACTAAGCCCATATCAATTTCGTCTAATTTATTCAAAGACCTGAGAAATTTTGACCACATGGGAATGGATGTCATTCTTGCAGAAGCAGTTGAAGAAGAAGAACTTGGAAAGGCAATCATGAACAGATTGGGAAAAGCATCAAGCGAAACAATCATTGTGTGAGGTATTTATGAACATTTTATTGGTGTGCACCGGTAATACATGCAGAAGCAGCATGGCCGAGGGAATTTTCAAGCAGATGCTCATTGATTCTAATATTGAAAATATTAATGTATCTTCAGCGGGATTAAGTGCTTTTCAAGGGGACAGAGCAAATCAAAAAGCCGTTGATGTTTTGAAAAATCAAGGAATAGACATATCAAGGCACAGGGCGAGACAGCTTACAGGCGAAATTATAAACAGCTCTGATTTAATCTTGACCATGACAACTGCTCATAAGATGTCCATAATAAATTATGACCCTCAGTCAAAGGGAAAAGTTTTTACGCTGAAGGAATATGCAAGCAATACAGATGGTGAAGAATCGGGTAATATGAATCTTGACATTCATGATCCCTACGGCAGGGATTACAGCGTTTATGAGTCAGTTATGAGCGAAATACGATTTGAGATAGAGTCGGTTGTCAATAAATTGAAACAAAAAAATAATTAAGTTAAGAATTAAGTGAAAAAATGGAGGAAAAATGAAAATAGTACTTGCATGTGATCATGGAGGATTTGAATTAAAGGAAGCAGTAAGGGAACACTTGACTAAGAAAGGTTATGAAGTAAACGACATAGGCGTTTATGACACAAATTCCGTGGACTACCCTGATTACGGAAAAAAAGCTGCTGAACTGGTTGCAGGAAGCGATGACAAGGGGATAGTAATATGCGGAACAGGAATAGGTATTTCCATAGCAGCAAACAAAGTTCACGGTATAAGATGTGCTTTGTGCACAAATGAATATATGGCGAGGATGTCCAGGATGCATAACGATGCAAACATGCTTGCTTTAGGAAACCGCGTCATAGGTCAGGGAGCTGCACTTGACATAGTGGATGTGTGGCTTTCTACAGAGTTTGAAGGCGGAAGACACTTGAACAGAGTTAAGAAAATCATGGAAATAGAAAATATATAAAGAAGAGGAAATATTCATGACTGGTTACTTTATAGCTTTTATTTCAGCTGTAATTATATCTTTTATAATGACTCCGCCTGCAAGACAGCTTGCAATAAAGGTTGGAGCACTGGATGTACCAAAGGATCCAAGAAAAATCCACAATAAGCCCATGCCTTATTTCGGAGGTCTGGCTATTTATGTTTCAATAATGGCATGTATGTTTGTTTACCTGCCACATACAAGGACTAACCTGTTTATAATGGCCGGAGCAACAATAATTGTGCTGACTGGAGTTGTTGATGACATGTATGGAATGCCTGCCAAGATTAAAATGCTCATGCAGCTTATTGCAGCATTTGTTGCATTAAGAGGAGGCGTTCAGATACACTTCATTACAAACCCACTTTCAGAAACAGGAATGAGCTACTTGCTCTCATGGCTTTCATACCCCATAACATTGTTCTGGATTGTGGGTATTACTAACACAATAAACCTCATAGATGGTTTGGATGGCCTGGCTTCCGGTGTAGCCAGCATAGCAGCAACAACTCTTCTTTTTACGGCAGCAACAATGGGACACGACTTCATTATGATGCAGTGTGCCATAATAGCAGGAGCTTCCTTGGGATTTCTTCCATTTAACTTTAACCCTGCAAAAATATTCATGGGTGATACAGGTTCTCTGCTTCTGGGATACATGCTGGCAGTAACTTCTGTATCAGGTATGGTAAAAAGCGTTGCGGCTGTGGCCCTGGCTGTGCCTGTATTTGCTTTGGGTCTTCCCATATTTGACACTACATTTGCAATAATAAGAAGATATTTAAACAACAAGCCAATAATGCAAGCCGACAAGGAACACCTTCACCACAAGCTCATGAAAATAGGACTTAATCAAAGGCAGACCGTATTGATAATGTACTTCATCAGCATGATGTTGGGAATTGTTGCAGTAATAATAGCTGATGCAGATCCGTTTATAGGAATTATTCTGGCAACCATTATGGTAATAGCAGTATTTTATTTTGCAAAATTAGCAGGATTCTTCAGAAAAAAAGAACAGTAATATAATTAAGAATGAAGAATGAAGAATTAAAAATTAGTGGTTGAATTTGGGCGCGGCCCAAATTCTTAATTCTTAACTCTTAATTCTTCATTTAATACGGAGGTAGTGATGAATAAAGTAAAGGTGCTTGTTGTTTTCGGTACACGGCCGGAAGCTGTTAAAATGGCCCCCATAGTGAAATCCCTTAAAAATGATGAAGAGCATTTCATCTCAAAGGTATGCGTAACAGCACAGCACAGAGACATGTTGGACCAGGTTCTTAAAATATTTGATATTGAGCCGGATTATGATTTGAATATATTCCAAAGCGGCCAGACGCTGACGCAAATAACCTGCAGGGCTCTGTCAGGACTTGAAGGTGTTATAGAAGAATTTAAACCGGACCTGATTTTGGTGCAGGGCGACACAACAACAGTATTTTCAGGAGCCCTTGCTGCATTTTACCACCAGGTTAAAATAGGCCATGTGGAAGCAGGACTGAGAAGCGGCAATTTGTATTCTCCATATCCTGAGGAAGCAAACCGTATGCTTACGGGAGTACTTACAGATTTCCATTTTGCTCCAACACAGACTTCAAAAAACAACCTGCTCAGGGAAGGCTATGATGAAAACAAGATTTTCATAACTGGAAACACATCTATAGATGCTCTTGGCTGGGTTATAGATAAAAATTATAAATTCAGCGAAGAAGCATTAAACAACATAGATTTTGAAAAGAAGAAAGTAATACTCCTGACCGCCCACCGCAGAGAAAATATTGGTGAGCCCATGGAAAATATTTTTTCTGCTGTAAGAAGAGCAGCTGAAGAAAATAAAGATGTGGAAGTAATATATCCAATGCATTTGAATCCTAAAGTAAGAGAAATCGCAAGAAAGCTATTTGATGGAATGGAAAATGTCCACCTCATAGAACCTCTTGATTATCTTCCTTTTACAAACCTCATGTCAAAATGCTACCTTGTTGTTACAGATTCAGGGGGAGTTCAGGAAGAAGCACCATCCCTGGGCAAGCCGGTGCTTGTTGTAAGGAAGGAAACAGAAAGACCTGAAGGTATTTCAGCAGGAACAGCAAAGCTTGCAGGAACTGACAGACAGGTTATTTACAATGAGCTTAATATACTCATAAACAATGAAGAAGAATACAAAAAAATGGCCAATGCAGTGAACCCATACGGTGACGGAATGGCTGCAATGCACATAATAGATGCTATAAAGAAAAAAATGCTGTAATCAAAACCTGCCAATAATGTAGGGGAGGACTACTGTCCTCCCGGGGCTATTAATTCAAAAAAGTTGTTATCTGCGGGAGAGCGCAAGGCTCTCCCCTACGAACTTAGATTTCAAGTTCACGACAATTACCAATTTTAATTAATTTAATGACTTTGTCATCAATCTGAGCCTGTCATACCAACAGGTTTATTTTTTTGCCAAATATTAAGTTGAAGTCAAAAACTTATGTCAAATAAAACACAATGAATTCCAAAATATGCTGGTTGTCCAGAAAAATGTCCTGGCAAAGGGCTCTATTGTCCTAAATAGTTGTAATTTGTTATAATAAATATATTGACAAACAGTCTGTTTTATATTATACTTCGAATATCAAAATATTTGAAATAAAATAAAAAATGATATCAAAATAATAGACATTAAAACATCTAAATTTATGGAGGAAATAATGATTTTAGAAAAAGTAAAAGCAATTTTAGTTGAGGAATTGGACGTAGAGGAAGAAAATATAAATCTTGACAGCAAAATAAAAGACGATTTGGGAGCAGATTCACTGGATCTTTTCGAATTGATCAGCAAAATAGAAGATGAGCTTGATATAACTATCGATGAAGAAGATTACGGCAAGCTTGTAACAGTTGGAGATATAGTAAACTACATTACAGACAAACAATAATTAATTAGAAAACGCCTGCGGGCGTTTTCTCTTATGCGGAATAATTCGCAATTTTATTACAATACGAGGAGAATATATGATTAATACAGTTATATGCAGCCTGCTGAACATAAAATATCCTATTTTTCAAGGAGGCATGGCACAAATATCAGATGCGGAGCTAGCTGCTGCCGTATCGGAAGCCGGAGGTCTTGGAGTAATAGCATCAGGCAACAACACTGCAGAATTTATTGAAAAAGAAATACGTAAGATCAAATCGCTGACTGATAAGCCATTTGGTGTTAATGTAATGCTTTTAAGCCCATATGCCAACGATGTGAGCAACCTTCTAATAGAGGAAAAAGTTCCGGTAATAATCACGGGAGCAGGAAATCCCGGAAAATATCTGAAGCTTTGGAAAGAAGCAGGAATTAAGGTAATACCGGTTGTTCCTTCAGTTGCTTTTGCAAAACATTTTGAAAAACTTGGAGCCGATGCCATCATCTGCGAAGGAACTGAATCAGGCGGACACGTAGGAGAACTTACAACAATGTGCCTGACACCTCAGGTGGTTGATGCTGTGAAAATACCTGTAATAGCAGCAGGAGGAATCGGAGACGGAAGAGGTATTGCTGCTGTCTTAAGCCTGGGGGCTCAGGGTGTTCAGGTTGGAACAAGATTTTTACTTGCCACGGAATGCAACGTTCATCAGAACTACAAAGACAAGGTTCTTAAGGCAAACGACACAGACACGGCTGTTACAGGAAGAAAAACAGGTCATCCAGTAAGAGTTTTGAAGAATAAACTTGTAAATCAATTTAAAGAAATTGAAAAGAACAACGGAACCGTTGAAGAAATGGAACAGCTGGGCAGAGGAAGACTTTACAAGGCAGCTGTTGAAGGGGATGTTGATTACGGTTCAGTAATGTCAGGACAAATTGCAGGTTTGGTGAACAAGGAACAAAGCTGCAAGGAAATTATTACAGAAATGTTTGATGAAGCGGAAACTATTATGAAAAACTTGAGTTCATTTATTTCAGGAGGTAGTAATGAGTAAGACAGCTTTTGTGTTTCCAGGACAGGGCGCTCAGTATGCTGGAATGGGAAAAGAATTTTATGACAATTTCGAAGAAAGCAAGGAAATTTTTGAAAGAGCTAACCAGGCTCTGGGATTTGACATTGCAAAGCTTTGTTTTGAAGGACCTGACCAGGATTTAAGCGTTACAAAAATAACTCAGCCTGCACTTCTTACAACTTGCATGGCAATTTATGAAGTTTTGAAAAAAAACAACAAGGATGACTCTGTTGTCATGGGAGGACTTTCCCTTGGTGAATACTCAGCACTGACTGCTGCAGGAGCAATGGATTTTGAAACTGCTGTCAAACTTGTTTACAACAGAGGAAACTACATGCAAAATGCAGTTCCTTTGGGAGAAGGCGGAATGCTTGCACTTATGGGATGTACAGATCAGGATGCAATAGCATTTTGTGAAGATGTAACAAAAAGCTGCGGACTTCTTGAACCTGCAAACTTCAACTGTCCGGGGCAAATAGTTGTGGGTGGAAAAAGTGAAGCAATAGATGAAGCATTATCAAAGACTTCCCAGTTCAACATCAGAAGAGCCGTTAAACTTCAGGTAAGCGCGCCATTTCACACATCAATGTTGAAACCTGCCGGTACAAAGCTTAAGGAAGATTTGGCCAAAATCAATTTCAAGAAACCAAAATGCAATGTTATTTCCAATGTAGACACAGAATATTACGAAAACGATCAGGTAATAGCTGATAAGCTGGAAAAACAGGTTTACAATCCCGTTAGATGGGAAGAATGCGTAAGAAAAATGATAGCTGACGGTGTGACTACATTTGTTGAAATAGGACCGGGAAAGACATTGTCAAGCTTTATAAAGAAAATAGATAAAAATGTTAAATCAATAAATATAGATAGTATTGCATCCCTCAAAGAATATATAGAATTGTCTTATGCTTAGCAGGTGATTTTCCTGCTAAGTATTAGAAATTATTATTATTGCGATAGAATTGTCTTATGCTTAAGCAGGATCAGGCAGTGATGCAATACATCGGAAAGGATTACTATGAAGACTGCAATTATTACCGGAGCTTCAAAGGGTATAGGAGCTGCAATTGCTTTAAGGCTTAATGAGTTGGGCTACAACCTGGTATTAAACTACAGAAGCAACACAAGTTCCATGGAAGAATTAATCAATAATTTTCCAAACAAAGAAACTAAAAATTTGACTGTACAATGCGACATATCAAACTATGAGGATGCCAAGAGACTTATTGACGAAGCTTATGACAACTTTGGTTCTGTTGATGTGTTAATAAACAATGCAGGAATAACCAAGGACAACATACTTCCAATGATGAGCGAAGATGAGTTTGATCAGGTTATCGACACAAATTTAAAAGGAACATTCAACTGCTGCAGACATATTTCCAAAAGAATGCTTAAGCAAAAGTACGGAAGAATTGTAAATATTTCATCCGTGGTTGGGCTTGCAGGAAATGCAGGACAGGTAAATTATGCTGCTTCGAAATCAGGAGTTATAGGAATGACCAAATCTATGGCAAGAGAACTTGGAAAGAAAAATGTCCTTGTAAATGCCGTGGCACCTGGATTCATTCAAACTGAAATGACAGACAAAATACCAGATGACATAAAAAATGAAATGATGAAAAATATACCTCTGCAAAAGCTTGGCCAGCCAAGCGACATTGCAGATGCAGTTGAGTTTTTAATATCTGACAAAGCATCATATATAACAGGTCAGGTATTATCAGTCAACGGCGGATACTACATGTAAAAATTAAGAGTTAAGAATTAAGAATGAATTGAAAAATCAGGCTTTGCCTGATTTTAACCATAATTCTTAATTATTCATTCTTCATTCTTAATTAATCGAAATTGGAGGAAAAAATGAAAAGAAGAGTTGTAATAACAGGTGTTGGTGTTGTAAGTCCAATCGGATCAGGCGATGCTTTTTGGGAAAATGTAAAAAAAGGAACATGCGGAATAAGCCCTATTGAATCTTTTGACACTACTGAATTCAGCGTAAAGCTTGCTGCTGAAGTAAAGGATTTCGATCCTACACTGTACATGGACAAAAAAGAATCAAAGAGACAGGACAGATACAGCCAGTTTGCACTTGCTGCAGCTGATATAGCAGTAAAAAATTCAGGACTTGACATAGAAAAAGTTGACAGCGACCGTTTTGGAGTAATAGTAGGAAGTGCAGTTGGAGGAATTCATACAATTGAAGCCGAGCATGCAAAGCTTCTTGAAAAAGGACCAGGAAAAGTGTCAACATTTTTTATTCCTATGATGCTTTCAAACATTGCATCAGGACTTGTGGCTATTAAGTACCAGGCAAAGTCTGTGAACTTCAGCACAGTTACTGCATGTGCAACAGGAGCAAATGCAATCGGAGAATCATATAAAAGAATCCAGGATGGAATTTGTGATGTAATGATTGCCGGAGGAAGTGAAGCTGCCATAACTCCATGTTCAATAGCAGGTTTTTCTGCCCTCACTACTCTTTCAACAACTACAGATGTAAACAGAGCATCAATACCTTTTGACAAGGAAAGACATGGATTTGTAATGGGAGAAGGAGCCGGAATAATGGTTCTTGAAGATTATGACCATGCAGTAAAAAGAGGAGCTAAAATATATGCAGAGCTGGTAGGCTATGGAGCAACATGTGATGCATATCACATGACAAGCCCTGACCCAAGTTCAGAAGGTGCTTCAAAAGCCATGAAAAATGCCATTGAAGATGCCGGCATAACACCTGTTGACATAGGATACATCAATGCTCACGGTACAAGCACTTTGTACAATGACAAGTTTGAAACACAGGCTATAAAGAACATTTTCAAGGAAAATGCAAAGAATGTACCAATAAGCTCTACAAAATCCATGACAGGTCACTTGCTGGGAGCTGCCGGAGCCGTAGAAGCAATAGTATGTGCTAAATCCTTGGAAAACGGATATATTCCAGCAACAATAAACCACCAGGTTACTGACCCTGAACTGGATTTGAACTTCGTCCCTAACACAGGAATTGAAAAGGAATATGACTATGCATTGTCAAACGCATTTGGATTTGGCGGACACAATGCAACATTGGTTCTTAAAAAATATAAAGGAAACTAATATGATTTACAATACAAGCGAAATACAAAAAATAATACCTCACAGATACCCAATGCTTCTCATTGACAAAATTGTGGAGCTTGTAGAAGGGGAAAAAGCTGTTGGAGTTAAAAATGTAACAATAAATGAACAGTTTTTCCAGGGACACTTTCCGGGAAACCCTGTTATGCCCGGAGTTCTCATTATTGAAGCTTTGGCCCAGACAGGAGCAGTAGCCATACTCTCCATGGAAAAATTTAAAAACAAGACCGTATACTTTGGAGGAATCAAAAGCGCAAAATTCAAGAGAAAAGTATGCCCTGGAGACACATTGAAACTTGTTACTGAAATAACAAAATTAAAGGCTAATTTTGGCATAGGAAATGCTATTGCTTACGTTGATGACGAAATTGCAGCAGAAGCAGAATTAATCTTTGCTGTGGAATAGAATTGTGACAATATTTTCACAATAAACTTTCCATATTTTTAAAAAATGTGTTATAATTTATAATGTGACACATTTTTTTATTTTTATAACTTTTGCAGACGTTTTCTGCTTATTTTTATAGAGAAGACATGTTAAACATTTAACCATCGATAAAAAGAACAATTGAATTTGTGCAAATCATGTATTTTTAATGATAATAGCGGAAAACTAGTCTATGTTATGAAATAAAGGTTAATTACATAAATAGTAAATATTTCTAAAAATAAATGTAACAAAATCACTTGCCCTATAAAATTATTGTGCTATAATATCATATACGTATCTAATAAGGACATAGTATCTAAAAAGATACTGTGGACAATGAAGAGGTGATTAAATGAGTGCAGTTTCATGCGACAATATGTTTAGTGATAAAGAAAGACACAGCACATGCTATATGAGCGACAAGTGTATAAGGTACAAGGTATGTCCAATGGTTCTTGTTCAGAAGCTTTTAGCAGGAAAAAGAAAGATAATGATACTTTGGTATTTAAGCGGCAAGGTTTTAAGATTTAATGACATTAAGAGAAGACTTCCGGATGTCACTCAAAAAATGCTTACTCAACAGTTGAGAAGCTTAGAAGAAGATCATTTGATATTCAGGCATGTTTATCCGGTTGTACCACCAAGGGTTGAATATGGATTGACAGAACTTGGAGAGAAAATAATTCCATTGCTGGAAATGATGCATGGTTTTGGAGCAGAGTATTTAGAACTTGGATATAAAGATAACAATCCGGATCTAAATTAAGTATCTTTTAGGGTACTATAGTACAAAAAAGTGCGTACTTGTCAAACATAGTTAAATTAAATATACTGTTAAAGGTAACAGTTGAATTTTACGGTTTCTTACATTTTTCGAATTTAAAAACCTAAGCAAAATAAGATTTTTTTATTCAAAAATGGGGAAAAATTTACAATCGCAGCTTGTCACTTTAATAACAATCAAAATGCTTCAAAGCAAATTTAAACGGAATATTTTATGGAAGCATGTTATATTATTCCAAATTTATTGACAAACATTTTTTTATATTTTATTATTAATGAAATAGGAAAATGTTTGATTTTATAAAAATATTTGACAGAGGTGGTGGTATAGTGTCTATTGAAATAATCAAGGTAATAAAGGAGGCAGAGGAAAAGGCTGAAGTCACAAAACGAGAAGCCGCTCAGCAAGCAAAACAAATTATTACCAATGCTAATGCGCAAGCTCTACAAATTGTTGATGAAGCGAGAGAAAATGCTGAATCAAAAAGAACTGATGTGCTAAAAGCAGCAGAATCCCAGGGACAGCTTCTTTATGACAGCATAATCAGCGACGCTGCAAAAAAATGTGATGACATTTTAAAAAGCGCAGAAAAAAACATGGATAATGCAGCATCAATTATACTGGAAAGGATAGTGAAGGCCAGTGGCAATAGTTAAGATGAAGAAAATAAGCACCATAGGCTTAAGCAGCATTAAATCTTCATTAATAAAGGAACTCATGGATTTAGGAGTGGTCGAAATAAGCGCCCAGGATTCAAAATTGACCGACCCGGAGTGGATTTCCTATGTTAAAAAAGATGGAAATGAAGTTGAAGTGCTGGACTGTGATGCAAAAATATCTAAAATAAGCGAAGTTTTAAACAGTCTGGAAAAGTATGACAAAAGCAAAAAACCAATGTTCTTTACAAGAAAATCAATATCATCAAAAGATTTTGAAAATGCCATCAGTGATTTAAGCAAGACTGAGGAAAACGTAGCAAAAGTGCTGGAGATGAACAAGAGCTTCAATGAGCTCAGTTCAGAGGAAAATAAAATTGAGACAGCCATACTCAGTTTAAAGCCTTGGGCAAGTTACGAGATCCCTTTGGAATTAACCGAAACAAAGTATACAAGCATCTTTACCGGTGTTGTTCCAAATATAGTTGATGTAGAAAAGCTTAAGTCTGATCTTCGGGAAAAAACAGACAGATGTATTGCAAATCTTGTTGGAAGCGATAAGGATCAACATTATTTTTCAATTATATGCCTCATAAAAGAAAAAGATGATGTTTATGAGATTTTAAAGCAATATGGTTTCAACACAGTGGCTTTCAAAGATTTAAAGGGTACTGCAGCCCAAAATATTGTGCAGTATGAAAACAATTTGAAAGAAATTTCTGAAAACAAATCAAAAGTTGAAAAAAATATTACAGATTATGTTCCATACAAGGAACAAATTCAACTGTTTTATGATTATCTGGTAATTGAAAGAGACAAAAATAAGATACTTGGGAACTTGCTTAACACAGATTCAACTTTCTATATTGAAGGATGGATACCTGAGGTAAGCAAGGAACAGATTGAGAATGTACTCAACAAACATCAGTGCTGGTTTGAAATATATGAACCTGAAGAAGGAGAACAAACTCCTATAGCTATGCAAAACAATTCTTTCACACAGCCTTTTGAAGCAATTACAGAGCTTTATAGTCTACCTTCATCAAGCAACATAGATCCTACACCATACATGGCTCCGTTCTATTGCTTATTTTTTGGGCTGATGCTTGCGGATGTGGGCTATGGTTTAATTATGGCCGCAGCAACTTACATGGTGCTTAAGAAGTTCAAACTCGAAGGATCAATTCAAAAGCTTATGAGAGTGTTCTTCTACTGTGGAATATCAACTGCATTCTGGGGAGTGATGTTTGGAAGCTGGTTCGGTGATGCCATACCTGCTGCAGCGAAACTGTTGTTCAATTCTGATTTTACTGTGAAACCTTTGTGGTTGAATCCCATGGAAGAACCTATGACACTTTTAATAGTATCATTTGTTTTTGGAATTATCCACTTGTTCACCGGTATGGCAGTTAAGGCACACATTCTCATTAGAGACGGAAATCCTCTGGATGCCTTGTTTGACATAGGTTTCTGGTATGGACTTATAATAGGATTGATATTGCTTTTATTCGGAAATACAGTGATTCCGGGTTCAGGGCAGATAGGCAAATGGATGTCCATAATATTCGCTTTAGGTTTAGTTCTTACTCAAGGAAGAGCAAAAAAGAATATTGCGGGTAAACTCATAAGCGGTGTACTCAGCCTGTACAACATAACAAGTTATTTAAGTGATGTTCTATCATATTCAAGACTCTTAGCCTTAGGATTGGCTACAGGGGTTGTATCTTCCGTTATGAGCATATTGGGCTCTATGGGAGGCAGAAACGTTTTTGGCATATTGTTGTTTGTGGTGGTTATGATTATAGGACACACATTCAATTTTGCAATAAATGCTCTTGGAGCTTTCGTACATGCTGCGAGACTGCAGTATGTTGAATTCTTCGGTAAATTTTATGAAGGCGGCGGAGAGCCATTCAAGCCGTTTACGAAAAAACTAAATATAACAGAATAATCAAGGAGGAAATTTAAATGAACAATATTTTAGTTAGTGGTAACTTTTTAGCAATTTTAGGAGCTTCTGTGGCTGCATTGGCAGGTATAGGAAGTGCAATAGGTGTTGGTATAGCAGGTCAGGCAGCAGCTGGAGTTGTTGCGGAAGATCCTAAAAAATTTGGTTCTACATTGATTTTGCAGGCATTGCCTGGTACTCAGGGTATATATGGACTTTTGGTTGCATTTATCATCCTTAATAAAATTGGTTTATTAGGCGGAAGCATGGCAGAACTTTCTGCAGTTCAGGGAGGATTATTCCTTGCAGCAGCTCTTCCAATAGGTGTTGTAGGTATAATTTCAGCAATTCATCAGGGCAAGGTTGCAGCATCTGGTATTATGCTTATTGGCAAGAGACCAGAAGAAATAGCAAAAGCTATGGTTTACGCTGCAATGGTTGAAACATATGCAGTATTGGCACTTCTTATTTCTTTCCTTATGATAAACGGAATTGCTATTTAATAAAAGTACTAAAATTTAAATAAGGATGTGAAAAGATGAGCATTGAAAATATAACTACGAATATTTTAAGCGATGCAAGAAACATTGCTGAGATTTCCATAGCAAATGCTGAGAAAACTAAGCAAGAAATAATAGATAAAGCTAAATTAGAAGCTGAAGCAATTATAAAAGCAGCTGCAGAAAAGTCTGAAAAGGAAGCTGAAGGCTTGAAAAGCAGAAAAGTATCTGCTGCAGAGCTTCAAGGAAGAAAAATGATGCTTTCCGCAAAGCAGGAAGTCATTAAGAAAAGCTTCAATTCAGCACTTGAAAAGCTTAAAACAATGCCAGAAGACGAGTATTTGAGTTTCCTTACAGATGAAGTTGTAAAGATTCCAAATTGCAAGGGAACAATAATATTGAATGAGAGTGACAAGAACAAAATCGGCGAAAAATTAGTTAAAGCAGTCAATGAAAAATTAAAAGCAGAAAAGATTGTATTAAGCGATAAAACAATTGAATCAAGCGGAGGATTTGTGCTTAACAACGGATCAATTGAAATCAACAGCACCTTTGAAACCATATTGGACTCCATGAGGGATGAACTTACAAACGAAGTTGCAAATGCGCTTTTTAGATAATTTTCCTGCCTGAAAGGAGGAATGGCTTTGGCAAAGATTAAAGATACAGATTATTTGTTTTCTACTGCACGTGTTCGAAGTGTTGAAAAAAACATGCTTACTCGTGAAAGAGCAGAAAAAATGATTGATGCAAAAACAAATGAAGATGCCTTAAGGGTGCTGGATGATCTGAATTACGGCAATTCCGGCGAAGCAGTCGAACCTAATGACTATGAAAAGCTCTTATCATTTGAACATAAGAAGACATATGACTTCATAACTTCTGTAGCTCCTGAGCTGGATTTCTTCAACATGTTCTTGTATCCATACGATTATCACAATTTAAAGGTAATCATGAAGGCGGAATACTTAGGAATAGATGCTTCAGAGAATCTTGTTGATACCGGATCCATTGACCTGAAAGTTTTGAAATATTCTGTAAAAGAAAGAGATTTTTCAGGCCTAACAGAAAATATGAGCAAAGCTTTAAAGGAAATAATCGAGACATTTCCTAAAACAAACGATCCTCAGGTAATAGATTTTGTCCTGGACAAATATTGTTATGATGAAATGCTCAGTTCAGCAAGAAACACAAACAGCAATTTTATAATTGATTATGTCAAAATGCAAATAGATGCAATCAATTTGAAAACATATGTAAGACTTAAAAGAATGAACAAGTCATGGGACTTTTTCACGAAGGTTTTCTTAAATGGCGGAAAAATTCATGAACAGGTGTTTATCAAAAACTATGATGAGCCTTTTGAAAAGTTTGCAGAGCAGCTTTCGGCATACGGCTTCAGGGAATTGTTCCTTGAAGGTACAGAATCACTGGTAAACACAGGAATGTTTACAAAGCTTGAAAAACTTCTGGACAACAAAATCATCGAGCATGTTAAGGGTGCTAAATATATTCCTTTTGGAATAGAGCCTCTTGCAGGCTACCTAATAGCAAAGGACAACGAGATTAAAATTGCAAGAATTATAATGGCAGGCAAACTTGCAGGTATCTCGCCGGAACTTATCAGAGAGAGGTTGAGAGAGACTTATGTATAAGATAGGTGTTATAGGAGATAAACAAAGTATTCTGGGTTTTAAGGCAGTTGGACTTGATGTCTTTGACTGCATAACGAAAGATGATGCAAGACACACTCTTCGTGAGATAGCAAAGGAAGATTATGCCATAATTTATATTACGGAAAATTTCTATGCTGAAATCAAGGATACTGTTTACGAATACAATGAAAAACGCCTGCCGGCAATAATACCTATTCCTGGAATGCATGGAACTGAGGGAATAGGAATTCAGAATATCAAAAAGGCAGTTGAAAAAGCAGTCGGTGCCGACATATTGTTCAACAATGACTAATAAACAAATGTATATAAAATTGAAAGCAGGTGATTTATTTAATGAGCCAAGGTAGAGTAGTAAAAATATCCGGTCCGCTTGTCATTGCAGAAGGAATGAAAGAAGCAGACATGTTCGACGTTGTACGTGTAAGTGAACAGGGATTGATTGGTGAAATTATAGAGATGCGCGGCGACAAAGCATCTATACAGGTATATGAAGAAACAGCAGGATTAGCTCCAGGAGCTCCTGTGGTAACTACAGGTGCACAGTTGTCAGTAGAATTGGGACCTGGTCTTATTGAAACAATTTATGACGGTATTCAGCGTCCATTGGAAGAAATAAGAAAAATTGCAGGACCTAACATAGCAAGAGGAGTTCAGGTTCCTTCTCTTAATAGAGAAAAGAAGTGGGAATTTGTTCCTGTAGCAAAGGTTGGTGACAAGGTTCAGGCCGGTGATATCGTAGGTACTGTTCAAGAAACAATAGTAGTTCAGCAGAAGATAATGGTTCCTTATGGAGTCAGCGGAACAATTGAAGAAATAAAATCAGGAAGTTTCACTGTTGAAGAAACAGTGTATGTTGTTAAAAAAGACAACGGAGAAAAAGTAAATCTTACAATGATGCAAAAATGGCCTGTAAGAAAGGGTCGTCCATACAAGGAAAAACTTGTTCCGGAAAGACCGCTGGTTACAGGACAAAGAGTTATAGACACAATGTTCCCTATATCAAAGGGTGGGGTTGCAGCTGTTCCGGGACCTTTTGGAAGCGGAAAGACAGTTGTTCAGCATCAGCTTGCTAAATGGGCAGATGCGGAAATAGTTGTTTATATAGGCTGCGGCGAACGTGGAAATGAGATGACAGACGTTCTTATGGAGTTCCCTGAATTAAAGGACCCAAGAACAGGCGAATCTCTTATGAAGCGTACAGTCTTAATAGCAAACACATCAGATATGCCTGTTGCTGCCCGTGAAGCAAGCATCTACACAGGTATTACAATAGCAGAATATTTCAGAGACATGGGTTATTCAGTAGCATTGATGGCAGACTCAACATCCCGTTGGGCGGAAGCTCTTCGTGAAATGTCAGGCCGTCTTGAAGAAATGCCTGGTGAAGAAGGATATCCGGCTTACCTTGCATCACGTCTTGCTCAGTTCTATGAAAGAGCAGGAAGAGTTATAAGCCTTGGTTCAGAAGGAAGAGAAGGAACGTTGTCTGCAATAGGAGCCGTATCACCTCCAGGAGGAGATATTTCAGAACCTGTTTCACAGGCAACGCTTCGTATAGTAAAAGTATTCTGGGCTCTTGATGCTCAGCTTGCTTACAAGCGTCACTTCCCGGCAATCAACTGGCTGAATAGCTACTCCTTGTATGTTGACAGACTTAACAAGTGGTTTGATGAAAATGTGGCAAGAAACTGGTCAGAACTTCGTGCAGAAACAATGAAGCTTTTGCAGGAAGAAGCAGAATTGAACGAAATAGTTCAGTTGGTCGGCGTTGATTCACTTTCAGTTGATGACAGGCTCAAGCTTGAAGCTACCCGTTCCATAAGAGAAGACTATTTGCATCAGAATGCTTTCCATGAAGTTGACACATATACTTCACTTGAAAAACAATATAAGCTTTTGACATTAATTTTGAAATATTACGAAGACGGCTTGGCAGCACTCAAGGACGGGGCAGATTTTAAAGCATTGTCAGACCTTGCTGTAAGAGAAAGAATTGGAAGATTTAAATATACAGAAGAAAAAGATATAGCAGGAGTTTATGAAGACATCAGAAAACAAATTGAAACTGAAATGTCAGCTCTTGTAGCAAGCAGGGAGGTTGAGTAGGATGATTAGAGAATATAAGACTATATCTGAGGTTGCAGGTCCTCTGATGCTTGTTAAAAATGTTGAAAATGTAGCATATGACGAGTTGGGAGTAATTGAACTTCCAAACGGAGAAACAAGAAGCTGCAGAGTTCTTGAAATTAACGGAAGCAATGCTTTGGTACAGCTGTTTGAAAGCTCTGCAGGAATAAACCTGGCAGAAAGCAAAGTTAAGTTTCTGGGAAGAGGAATGGAACTTGCCGTGTCATACGACATGCTTGGCCGTGTATTTGACGGTCTTGGAAGACCTATAGACAACGGCCCTGAAATAATTCCTGAAAAAAGAATGGATATAAGCGGTCTGCCAATGAACCCTTCAGCACGTGACTATCCTGATGAGTTCATACAAACAGGAGTATCTGCAATAGACGGTCTTAACACACTTGTTAGAGGTCAGAAGCTGCCTATATTCTCAGGCTCAGGTCTGCCTCACGCTGACCTTGCAGCACAAATTGCACGTCAGTCTAGAGTTCTCGGAACTGAATCAAACTTTGCCGTTGTATTTGCAGCAATTGGTATCACTTATGAAGAAGCAGACTTCTTCATTACTGACTTCAGGAAAACAGGTGCAATTGACAGAACAGTATTGTTCATGAACCTTGCAGATGACCCTGCCATCGAACGTATTTCAACTCCTCGTATGGCTTTGACTGCTGCTGAGTTTCTGGCATTTGAAAAAGGAATGCACGTCCTGGTAATCCTTACAGACATAACAAACTACGCGGAAGCTCTCCGTGAAGTATCCGCAGCCCGCAAGGAAGTTCCGGGAAGACGTGGATATCCAGGTTATCTTTACACTGACTTGGCTTCACTTTATGAAAGAGCAGGAAGAAAAAGAGATACAGAAGGATCTATTACCATGATTCCTATACTCACGATGCCTGAAGACGATAAAACTCACCCTATCCCTGACCTTACAGGATACATTACAGAAGGACAGATAATTCTTTCCCGTGAATTGTACAGAAAGAATATCAAGCCTCCTATAGACGTTCTTCCTTCACTTTCACGTTTGAAAGACAAAGGTATAGGCAAAGGAAAAACAAGAGAAGACCACTCAGACGTACTGAACCAGCTTTTTGCAGCTTATGCAAGAGGTAAGGAAGCTAAAGAGCTCATGGCAATACTGGGTGAAGCAGCTCTTTCCGATACAGATAAGTTCTATGCAAAATTTGCTGATGAATTTGAAAAGAAATATGTGTCACAGGGATATGAAACAAACAGAACAATTGAAGAAACCTTGGAAATAGGATGGAATCTTTTGACACTTCTTCCTAAGAGTGAATTGAAACGTATAAGAGACGCGTATATCGAAAAATACTATCCAAAAAATGAATAATGAGGGGGGAAACGCATGGCAAGGTTAAATGTAAATCCGACCAGAATGGTGTTAACCTCTTTGAAAAAGCGATTAAAGGTGGCTGTTAAGGGTCACAAGATGCTGAAAGATAAACGTGATGAGCTTATGAAGCAGTTTTTGGAGCTTGCCAGAGAAAATAAAAGGTTAAGAGAGCAAGTGGAAGCCCAAATCGGAAGCATCTATTCAAATTTCGTAATAGCCAGCGCCGTCATGTCTTCAGAAGTATTGAATGAAGCGTTGATGTATCCAAAGCAGGGAGTTTCCATAGAAGTAGGCAGAAAAAATGTAATGAGCGTTGATGTGCCGGTTTTTGATTTTACAACAACAACAGATGACACTTCTAACATTTATCCTTACGGTTTTGCCAACACTTCAGCAGAGCTAGACAATGCCATTGAAAATTTGTCGGGAGTATTTCCTGAAATGCTTCGTCTGGCTGCTGTTGAAAAAGAAGTTCAACTTCTTGCGGCTGAAATAGAAAAAACAAGAAGAAGAGTTAATGCTCTTGAATATGTTATGATTCCACAGTTCCAGGAAACAATCAAGTACATTCAAATGAAGCTTGATGAAAATGAAAGAGGAAATCAGACAAGGCTCATGAAGGTCAAGGACCTGATGGTCAAGGCAGCCATAGAAGAAAAACAAGAAAAAACACAGGCTGCACTGGAAGAGTACAGTTCACAATTTTAAATGAAATGTGGTGTCGCAAATGCGGCACCGTTTTATTTTTTCTTGACAATCTGTGTCTTTACATATATACTTTGAGTATCAAATAACTAGATATTTAAAACAATGGAGAATATATGGAATTAAAAGAATTGAAAATAGGAAATTTGACAGCAAGAATCCCTATAGTGCAGGGAGGCATGGGCATAGGCGTTTCGCTTTCCAACCTTGCAGCAGCCGTTGCCAATCAGGGAGGCATCGGAACAATATCAGGCGTACAAATAGGTTTCAGGGAGTCTGATTTCGAAACAAATCCTGTGGAAGCAAATTTAAGAGCAATTGCTAAAGAAATAAAAAAAGCAAGAGAAAAAACAAAAGGAATCATAGCCATGAATTTTATGGCAGCCATGAACAACTATGAACTTTACGTTAAAAAGGCTGTCGAGGAAAAAATAGATCTTATAGTGTCAGGAGCAGGTCTTCCAATTGCTCTGCCAAAGCTGGTAAAGGACTCGGCAACAAAAATTGCGCCCATAGTATCTTCTGCAAAGGCTACAAAAATAATCATCAGAAGCTGGCTCAAACATGACAGATTACCTGATGCTGTTGTGGTGGAGGGACCATTGGCCGGAGGTCACCTTGGATTTAAGATGGAAGAAATGATTGAAGGAACTTACAAGTCCTTGAAGGAAATTGTAATCGAGGTTAAAGAACTTATTGCTTCCTATGAAGAACAATATGGAGTTAAAATACCTGTTATAGCTGCAGGTGGACTTAGAACAAAGGAAGATATAATGGAGCTGGCAGATGCAGGAGCAGATGGCTTTCAGCTTGCAAGCATTTTTGTTCCCACGGTTGAATGCGATGCTCACGATAACTTCAAGCATGCATATATAAATGCACAAAAAGAAGATGTAATGATAATCAAAAGTCCTGTTGGTATGCCTGCAAGAGCAATACAGACTCATTTCCTTACAAATTCCATGGAAAACGGATGTATTGTTAACAAGTGCTATGGCTGCATATCAGAATGCAATCCTAGAGAAATTCCCTACTGCATATCAAGAGGCTTAATTGATGCAGTAAACGGTAAAGATGGATTGATTTTTTCAGGAGCGAATCTTGACAGCATTGACAAGATGACAACAGTAAAAGAAGTAATAGACAAGCTGATAAATTAATTATTTATCCTATGAACAAAAAGGCAGATGATCATCTGCCTTTTTT
The DNA here is from genome assembly GCF_000309315.1 of Sedimentibacter sp. B4. Classification (NCBI taxonomy): domain Bacteria; kingdom Bacillati; phylum Bacillota; class Tissierellia; genus Sedimentibacter; species Sedimentibacter sp. B4. The sequence goes on along the minus strand of NZ_CANG01000002.1, from coordinate 28,199 downwards.
TGTATCTCAAATATCACGACCATTATTTCAAATAACACAACCATTATTTACACTTGACACTATTTAAAAATGCATTTATACTTATATTTATAACATTGTTAAAATTTACTGATGTGATTAATATAATAAAAAAGTGGTAATATAATTAAATAACTACTAAAAGGAGGTTTTTTATGAAAGGAGACACATTTCAAATTTTTATTTCAATGATAATCTACATGGCCGTTGTAATCGGAATAGGACTGTATTTTGCAAGGAGAGCCAATGAAAGCAGCGAGAATTATTTTTTGGGCGGAAGGTCACTGGGCCCTCTTGTAACAGCCATGAGTGCCGAAGCATCCGACATGAGCGGATGGCTTTTGATGGGTCTTCCCGGGGTTGCATATTGGTATGGCTTAAGCGATGCTGCATGGACAGCTATAGGACTTGCTGCAGGAACATATTTGAACTGGCTTTTTGTAGCTAAAAGACTTCATAATTATTCAGTTGTTGCAGGCGATTCCATAACACTTCCAGATTTTTTTAGCAACCGTTTTAAAGAAAAAAATAAAATTATCATGACCATTTCAGCAATATTCATTCTTGTATTCTTTACGGTTTATGCTTCAAGCTGTTTTGTCACAGTAGGAAAATTGTTTAATAGTCTGTTTGGGTTTAAATACCAGTACATGATGATTGCAGGTGCAATGTTTGTATTGTTTTACACATTTGTGGGAGGTTTTCTGGCTGAGACAGCATCTGACACCATGCAGGCCTTCGTTATGATTTTTGCGCTCATTACAATATTGTTTGTGGGAGTATCGGCAGCCGGAGGATTGGCGGTTGTTGCATCAAATGCAAAATCAATTCCAGGGTTTTTCGAGTTTTTCGGCATTGCCTCACCTAAGGTAGTTGACGGAACACAAGAAATATTAAATGGAGTACCTCAGTTTAATGAGGCGGGTAAATATGGATGGTACACAATTTTATCCACTATGGCATGGGGTCTTGGTTACTTTGGAATGCCACAGGTTCTTCTGAGATTTATGGCTATAAGAGATCCAAAGGAACTTACTCAGTCAAGAAGAATTGCCACTGTATGGGTTATAATTTCCCTTGGAGCAGCTGTTGCCCTAGGAATAATAGGAAGATCTTTGTTCCCTGCACAGCTTACAACTTACAGCGCTTCCGAAAGCATTTTTATAGTGCTTACATCAAATCTGCTTCCTTCTGTGCTTGCAGGGTTTGTAATGGCAGGAATACTGGCAGCCACAATCAGTTCATCTGATTCATATCTTTTAATAGCAGCTTCTGCATTTTCAAAAAACATTTATCAGCATCTCATCAAAAAAGATGCAACAGATAAACAGGTTATGAACATGTCAAGAATAATTCTTGTAGTGATTTCTGTTTTAGGAATAATCATTGCCCTTGATGAGAACAGTGTTATTTTTACAATTGTATCATTTGCATGGGCAGGATTTGGAGCTACATTCGGCCCAATAACAATATTATCGCTTTTCTGGAAACGAACAACCAGGGAAGGTGCAATTGCAGGCATGTTGTCAGGAGGAACTGCAGTATTTGTCTGGAAGCTAATTTTAAAGCCCATGGGAGGATTCTTTGGAGTATATGAGCTGCTTCCTGCATTTATAGTTTCATGCATTTTCATTTATGCAGTATCAAAAATGACAGCCGAACCTTCAGCTGAAATAAAAGATGAATTTGAAAAGGTTAAGAAAATGGCACAGGAATAAAAATAAAGGGCGAAAGCCCTTTTCTTTATTTCTCCAAATTCTTGCAGGTGTCCATTATTTGATGGTACACGTCTTCAATGTGGCGTGAATAATTTTTGTTTTCTAATTTGCTCACACAGTTTTCAATAACAACTTTTTCTCTTGCTTCATCATATACGGGAAGATCATGTTCTTTTTTGTAATGTCCTATTTTAAGAACCACATTAAACCTTCTTTCCAGGAGTTTCACCAGTTCATCATCGATTGAGTTTATTTCTTTTCTATATTTTTCCATTGTCATTTTCCCTTCAACTTATATTTCTCTCCCAACTGCCTGGGCAATGAGTTTTAATTTTTCCATGAGAAGTGTAAATTTTTCCGGCTTTATGGATTGATTTCCATCACACAGTGCATTTTCAGGATCGTTGTGAACTTCAATTATAAGTCCGTCGGCTCCTGCAGCCACAGCAGCCATGGCCATGGGCTCTACCATCCACCACATTCCCGTGGAATGGCTGGGGTCAACTATTACAGGAAGATGGCTCAGTTTTTTAATTGCCGGAATTGCACTTAAATCAAGTGTGTTTCTCGTGTAGTTTTCAAATGTCCTTATGCCTCTCTCACATAAAATCACGTTGTCGTTGCCTCCCAGCAAAATATATTCTGCGGACATTAAAAGCTCTTCGACAGTGGAAGAAAGGCCTCTTTTTAACAATATGGGTTTTCTGGTCTTCCCAAGCTGCTTTAGAAGCTCAAAGTTCTGCATGTTTCTGGCCCCAACCTGTATTATGTCAACATTCTCAACATATTCGTCAATATATTCTGTTGACATTATTTCTGTAACAATTGGAAGACCTGTTTGTTGTCTTGCATACTTCAAAAGCTCCAACCCCTCATCCTTAAGACCCTGAAAGCTGTAAGGGGATGTTCGGGGCTTAAAGGCTCCGCCCCTTAAAAACCCAGCTCCGGCTTTTTTGACTGATTTGGCAATTGATAATATTTGTTCTCTGCTTTCAACAGAGCATGGCCCTGCCATTATGGACAGTTTGTTCCCGCCTATTGTTTCCTTTCCCACTTTTATGTGGGTGTCATGGGGATGGAAAAGCCTGTTTGCTTTTTTGTAAGGCTCCTGAACAAATACAACCTTATCTATGTATTCATAGGCCTCGTAAACGCCCGGATCTATTTTGCTTGTATCGCCTATAATGCTTAATATGTGGTAGTTGGGTTCATTTATTTCGTTTAACTCAAAGCCCATTTTCAATATTTTTTCTTTTATTATATGAACTTCGGATTCATCTGCATTCTTGTTTAAGATTAATAACATACTAACTCCCGAAATGTATTTCATGATTAAAATCTATCATATTATTACAGAAAGTCAATATATTTTTCATATCTATTCTTTTTTGTTCTTATGGACAAAATGCCGTAAATTGTCATAATTCCGTGTAAAACAATAAATTAAATTGCAGACACTATGCTTTTGTGATATAATCTACTCAAATATGGATGGCTAGGAGGTATTATGAAAAGTAAAATACTTAATAAAATATTATTGTTGACTGTGGTAATTTCTCTGCTGTTTACAATGACTGCAAATGCCGCTGCATTTACTGATATATCAACTCACTGGGCTAAAAGCTACATAGAGAGGGTGGCAGCAAAGGGGATTGTATCCGGATATGATAACGGAACGTTCAAACCGGACAACAATGTCACAGTGTTGGAGGCCTTGGTGATGATATCCAGACTTTATGACATAGACGATGATTTGAAAGAAAAGATAGTTGAAGAATATGAGCCTTCACTTAAGACAATGACAAACACATTGTATAATGAATGGTCTTTTGAATATTTATCGGTTATAATCGAACTTGGAGTTGTTTCTGAAAACGGAATTGAAGACATGTTTGCAAAGAAAACAATATTCCAGCAAGCAACAAGAGAAGAAATAGCAGTGCTTCTTACAAAGGCGATGATGCTTGGGGATGAAGCTCAGAGTTTAAAGGTTTACACTCTTCCTTTTGCTGATGCAGCTAAAATATCCACATCCGCAAGACCATACGTATATGTTATGTATGACAAGGACATATTTGAAGGAGACTCAAATAAAAATATAAATCCATCAAATAAAATTACAAGGGCTGAAATCGCAACTTTGCTGGACAAGGCCTACAAATATATAGATGAAAATGACGTGTACCCGGACTTTGATGATTATGAACCCACAACATCATTGAGCGGCATAATAACCGAAGTTTCAGAAGGTTCTGCGGAATCATACATTTATGTTAAGGACGACAATGAAGTTGAAAGCATTGTTAAAATAAATAAAGATACAGACATATACTTGAACGGAAAAGCTAAAGATATTGATGATCTTAAAGAGGACATGCTTGTAAAGTGTAAAATAAACAGCGAAAGAATTGCAGTGAAGCTGGAAGCAGACAGTTCAACAGACGTGGTAAGAGGCATTATTTATTACGTTGCATACGTGGCTCCTGCAAAAATTACCATAATTGATGAAGACGACGATAAAATTACATATGATATGCCTACGGATGTTAAAGTATATCTTGACGGCAAGGAAATAGCACTTAAGGAACTTGATAAAAATGATGAAGTTACATTGTACATAGATGATGATAAGGTTTATCAAATTAATTCCATAAGCAGAATCAAGAAATACAGCGGAACCATAACTGCCATTGACTACAATTATCCTATAGTGGTTAAAATGAAGACTAAAGAAGGCGTTATTAAGTCATTTACGTTCAACAGCGATGTGGATGTAACAAGGAACGACGATGATTCAAACTTCGATCAGGTAAGAGTTGGAGATGAAGTTACTATAACAACAGAATATGATGAAATGATTGCTATCAACACAATTGCAAAAGAAGCTGAAATGAGCGGAACAATTAAGGAAATTATAATAGGTGATGACAACAAAATTAAAATTGCCGATGAAGACGGTGAAACAACACAATATGCTGTGAGCAACAATGTTATAATTACCATAGGTAGCAGCAATGCAACCATTTATGACCTTAGGGTCGGCTACAATGTCAGTGTCAATACTTCAGGCAATGAAATTGTTACAATAGAGGCAGCTCAGCTGCAGACTGCAAAGAGCTTCTCAGGAAAAGTAATCTACATCAATACAGACGATAAAATTATTATGATGCAAAATATTAAGGACAACGGTCAAAAGGAGCTAATTTACCTTACTGTCACAAACAATACAAAGATATTTGACACAACAGGATCTACAAAATACTTTAAGGATCTGGAAGAAGGCGAAAACATATTGAGCACTGCTATTTCCCAGAGCGGAGAATATGTGGCAGCAAGCATAATGATACAGTAAATGGAAGCATCTGGGAACAGATGCTTTTTTACTTCAAGACAAGGAGATGATTATATGAAAAAAACTACAATGATTTTGATGTTAGCTTTAACTTTTGTGTCACTTCAATCGGGCTGCACCAGACTGCCGGCATCGGAGGAAACAGGAGTGAAGCCTTCTGAATATACGGGAAAACTCAGTGCGGAGGAAATGAAGAAGGAAAATGAAAGCTTAAAGACTGAACTTGACAGCACAAAATTGGAACTTGAAAAATTGGAGAAGGATTATTTAAATCTTGCTAAAAACAATGAAGCTATAATCTCACAGCTTCAAGAAGTTGAATCAAGACTCGACATAGTGGTAAGTGATGACTTACCTGATTTTAAATCAGAAGGAACAGACAAGAACAGCATCATATCTTACTTGAACGACAGCATATCATCACTTGATGATTCATACAGAAAAATTGAAATAATTCTGTCCACAGACAGCAAAATATTGTTTCTTACAACAGGCTACGGAGAAAAATTCAGCCAGGTGTTCACGTGGACTATAGGTGAAGACAAGCCTTCAATAATAGAAGGTGCAAGTTTTGAAAGGTCAGGAAAGTGGCAGTGGCTTTTACAGGATAAGTTCATAGTAATTGATTCCGGAAGCGGCGATAAAAAAATAATTGATGTGCAAAACAGCATGGTTGCAGGAGAATTCAAATCAAAGGGTGAAATGTATCTTTTTCCTGACACTTTAACAGTGCTGATTCAAAATCCTGAAAACAATGTTTTCTCTCTTTATGACTTTGGTCTGTCATTAGACCAGGAGCTTAAGCTTGACAGCAAGAACAAATATACATCATTCCGTGTTGATGATGGTGACATTATATTTGAAGGAATATACAAGGATCAGGGAATAGAATATAATGTTTCGGCAACAATTAATATTGAAGAAATGAAGGAAGCTTACAGCATAAAAAGCATTGATGAAACAGGTCCAAATGAAAATATGGACACCATAGAATCACAAGATTCTTTGGATGCCCAAAGTGATAATTCAGAAGGAAAAACAGTGTGATAATATGAAATATGATGTTATTGTAATAGGAGCAGGTGCAGCAGGCCTTTTTGCTGCTTGTACCATCAAGGACAAAAGTGTGCTGCTCATTGATAAAAACAGCGCTGCAGGCAGGAAAATTCTTTTGTCAGGGGCAGGCCAGTGCAACTTCACAAACAGCTGTGAAATGAGTGAATTTTTAATGAGATACGGCGAAAGGGGCAGGTTTTTAAGGACTGCCCTTTTCAGCTTTACAAACAAACATGCAGTGGAGTTTTTCGAGAAATCAGGAGTTGAGACCATTGTTAGAGAAGACGGCAAAGTTTTTCCTGCATCATTTAAATCATCAGATATAGTTGAAGCATTAATTGAAAAGTGCAGAAAAAACAATGTGAAAATTTTATATGATGAGTCAGTAGAAAAAGTGAGCAGGGATGAAGATAAAGACATGTTTCTGGTGAAAACAATAAAGACCACCCATGCAGGAACAAATATCATAATTGCTGTTGGTGGAAAATCGTACCCTAATACCGGGTCTTCCGGTGACGGATATGAATTTGCAAAGTCACTGGGGCACACAATAGAACAGCCAAAACCATGCCTTGCACCGGTGTATGTGGAAAATTACCCCTTCAGAGAGTTGTCCGGAATATCCTTTGAAAGCATCAAAATAAGTCTTTGTAGAAACAACAAAAAAATTAAGGAATTTTCAGGAGACATGCTTTTCACTCACGTGAACATTTCAGGACCTGTTATACTCAACAATTCAAGATATATGGAAAAGGGAGATGTACTTAAAATCAATTTCACTTCTTTTCCAAATGCTGAAGAATTTAAAACTGATTTTGAAAATATGATTTTCAGCTCAGGCAAGTACAATGTGAAGACTGTGCTCAAATCTCTTGACATGCCAAAGCGCTTCACTGATAAGATAATGGAGATTACAGGAATACAAGAAGACAAAATGTGCAGTGAACTTGACAAAAATAAAAGAAAGAAGCTTATGGAGATGCTTTGTGAACACAGCCTCACAGTGGAAAGACTTGGAGACTACAACATTGCTATGGCCACAAGGGGTGGTGTGAAAACATCTGAAATCAATCAAAAAACAATGGAGTCAAAAATTGTTCCCGGTCTTTACTTTGCCGGAGAAGTAATTGATTATGATGGAGACACTGGAGGATTCAACATACAGGCAGCTTTTTCAACCGGGCATCTTTCTGCAGAAAGTATAAAAAAAAATAAAGGGTGATTGCTGTAATGCTGCAATATCAACAGTGCCAGAATTTTCACAAATTACGGCGCTGTTGACATTCTGCGAACATTATAATATAATTGGGTAAACGTAAACACAAATTTCAGAAATTAATTTACCATGACTAATAAAATAATAATAAAAGATGCAGGAGGTTACTAGTGGCAAAGAAAAAAAGCATATTGGATTTGCATAAAATGAAACAGAGCGGCGAAAAAGCGGTATGGGTTACTGCTTATGACTACCCCATGGCATCTTTTGCTGAGCAGGCAGGGATGGACATGATACTTGTGGGTGATTCCCTGGGCATGATTGTATACGGTTATGACGGCACGGTTCCTGTAACAATGGAAGACTGTATAATTCATTCAAAGGCTGTCAGAAGGGGTGCACCAAACACATTCATCATTGGAGACATGCCTTTCGGATCATATCACATATCAGATGGAGATGCAGTATATAACGCATGCAGGTTTTTGAAGGAAGCAAACTGCGACGCCATAAAGCTTGAAGGCGGAACAAGGGTTGCAAGTAAAGTGAAAGCAATTTCTGATGCCGGAATAGTGGTGTTCGGGCACATAGGATTAACACCTCAAAGCGCAGGGCAGCTTGGCGGGTTCAAGGCCCAGGGTCTTTATGTGGACAGCGCGAGATCATTGATTAAAGATGCTCTGGCAATTCAGGAAGCAGGAGCATTAGCCATTTTGCTTGAAGGTGTGCCACCGGAACTCACTGAATTTATTTCAAAAAAACTTACTATTCCTGTTTACGGAATAGGAGCCGGAATTCCATGTGATGGACAGGTTCTTGTATTAGGTGATCTTCTTGGAATGTTTCAGAATTTCACACCTAAGTTTGCAAAAAAATATGCCAATCTCGCTGAAGTTGTGACAAATGCGTTCAAGGAATATGCCAATGATGTGAGATGCGGAAATTTTCCTGAAGAAAAGCATGTCTACCACATCAAGGACAGCATTGAGGATTTTGAAAGATTATTTGAAGAATTCAAAGAAAGTTAAAAAACGGTAATAATGAAATATTATTTTGCATTAAAGCAAAAAAAATATATAATGTTAGTGGGATAACATATCCCGGTATCATCATGAGATAGTCGAAATTTAACAGTAACTTTAAATCAGGAGGTCTTTATGGCAGAATTTTTAAGCGACATTGAAATTGCACAACAGGCGAAAATGGAAGTTATCAACAACATTGCGGACAAAATAGAAATACCGGACCAATATGTTGAAAATTATGGTAAATATAAGGCTAAAATTGATTACAGATATCTGCAGAACGAATTAAAAGATAACGATGAAGCTAAACTCATACTCGTGACAGCAATCAACCCTACTCCGGCAGGGGAAGGCAAGACAACCACAACCATCGGACTTGGAGATTCCCTTTCAAGCCTTGGTAAAAAAACAATAATCGCTCTTCGAGAACCATCCCTTGGACCTGTATTTGGAGTAAAGGGCGGTGCAGCTGGAGGAGGATACGCACAGGTTGTTCCCATGGAAGACATAAATCTTCACTTTACAGGAGATTTTCATGCCATAGGAGCTGCTAACAATCTTCTGGCAGCCATGATTGACAATCACATACACCAGGGCAACGAGCTTGACATAGACACAAGAAGAATTGTGTGGAGAAGAGCTGTTGACATGAATGACAGACAGCTGAGACACATAGTTGACGGCCTTGGAGGAAAGACAGAGGGAGTAACAAGGGAAGACGGCTTCGACATAACAGTTGCTTCAGAGGTAATGGCTGTATTCTGTCTGTCAAATGACATAATTGAATTAAAGGAAAAATTATCACATATAATAGTAGCATACAACAGAAAGGGAGAACCTGTAACTGCTGGTCAACTGAAGGCTCATGGAGCAATGGCTGCTTTGCTTAAGGATGCCCTTAAACCAAATCTTGTACAAACATTGGAAGGAACTCCTGCATTCATACACGGAGGACCATTTGCAAACATTGCTCATGGCTGTAATTCAGTTATTGCAACAAGGATGGCAAGCAAGATTGCTGAATACACTGTTACTGAAGCAGGATTTGGCGCAGACCTGGGAGCTGAAAAGTTCATAGACATAAAATGCAGGACAACAGGCTTAAGACCAAGTGCTGTAGTAATAGTTGCAACAGTAAAAGCACTTAAGTACAACGGTGGAGTTGCCAAGGCAGACCTTGGAGCCGAAAACCTTGAAGCTCTTGAAAAAGGACTTCCAAACTTATTAAAGCATGTCGAAAACATAACTCAGGTGTTTAAACTTCCTGCAGTTGTTGCCATAAACAAATTCCCTACAGATACTGAGGCTGAACTGAATCTCATAAAGGACAGGTGCAGGGAGCTTGGAGTAAATGTTGCCTTGTCTGAAGTGTGGGGCAAGGGAAGTCAAGGTGGAAGGGAACTTGCAGAAGAAGTTTTAAGGCTTTCAGAAAAAGAAAGCTGCGTTGAATTTGCATATGAACTGGATATTCCAATAAAAGATAAAATAAAAGCTATTGCAACAAAGTTGTACGGTGCAGAAGGGGTTGAATTTTCTCCAAAGGCAAGCAAGGAAATTGCCAACTTTGAAAAGCTTGGTTTTGGAAATCTGCCAATATGCATGGCTAAGAACCAGTACTCTCTTACAGATGATCCTAAAGTTCTTGGAAGACCAACAGGATTTAAAATTACTATCAGAGACATTACCATATCAGCAGGAGCAGGATTTTTAGTGGCTCTTACAGGAGACATTATGAAAATGCCTGGGCTTCCAAAGGTGCCTGCTGCAGAAAATATAGATGTTGATGTTGATGGAAAAATAAAAGGGCTGTTCTAAGCAGCAGCATTTGTTCAGTGTCATTTTGAAGCGCAGCCGAAGAATCTAATGTTTTTCAATAAACAAGATCCTTCGCTGCCTCATGATGACAGTAATACTTTTTAAGGGCCTCATATTTTGAAATATTTTTGGAATATTATATTCAATACAAAGGGGTGGTTAGGTGAGCAATGTTTGTTTATCGCCAAAGGAAACTTCAGATGCTCTAATAAATTCATCAACAGTAAAAGCCTCGTATACTCCAGGAAAACGAATGCTTTTAAGTGTTGCAGCTGGATTTTATATTGCATTGGGAGGGCATGGTTTCATTGTTGCATATGAAAGCTTGTTTTTAAGAGCAGCAGTCTTCCCTGTGGGACTCATGCTTATTGTATTGGTGGGAGGGGAACTTTTCACAGGAAATTGTCTCATGACATTTGGATTTTTGAATAAATCAATCAGTTTAAAAGATTTTATAAAAACCCTTGTGCAGGTGTGGATTGGAAACTTCGCAGGTGCTCTCCTGGCAGTGGCAATACTGTACTTAGGTGGAGCATATGCTAAACCCATTCTTGCAGAAACAATTGCTCAGGTTGCAAATGCAAAGGTGTCACTTTCATTTTTGCAGGTGGTCATGAGAGGAATATTGTGCAACATTCTTGTGTCCCTTGGTGTGTGGTTTTCACTGACGGCAAGGGATACTGCAGGAAAACTTCTTGGATGCTGGTTTCCTGTAATGCTTTTTGTTCTATGCGGTTATGAGCATTCTGTGGCAAACATGTTTTTTCTACCCATGGGGATGCTGTTTAATTCTTCTGTGACAGCTACATTAGTTTTAAAGAATATAATAGCAGCAACCATTGGTAATTTCATAGGCGGAGGCATAATGGTTCCTGCTCTTTATTATAAATGCTACTATAAATAATAATAAAAAAGCATTAAGCTAAAATAAAGCTTAATGCTTTTTTACTATTTAATTCTATTTGTTCTTGTCCTTCGAAACAGTTACAATTAGTACACCGGCCAAAATTAAAATGCAGGCAGCAACATTTCTCAAAGTGGAAGGTTCTCCTAAAAAGATTATTCCAAGCAAAATACTTGTAATTGGTTCAAACATCCCTAAAATTGATGTAACTGTTGGACCAACATTTTTTACAGCTATTGGAATGAATGTGTTTGCAAGGAATGAAACGAAAAATGCCACCAGGAATGTGAAAAACCATCCTGTTGCAGTCATTTTGAAAACCAACGTGCCGCTTATCATTCCAAATACAAACAAATAAACCGATGAAAATATAGCAGCATAAAATGTTATTTTAAAAGGATACATCTTGTTCAGTCCGCTTTTATCAATGAACAACAGATGAGCAGCATAAACAACTCCTGACAACAACGCCAGGGATATACCCTTGAGGCTGAAGTTTCCTTCCAAAAACATTAAAATTCCCACTGTTGAAAGAACAAGTGCGATTATTGTTTCCTTATTTATTTTTTCCTTGAAAATAAATACACAGGCAACAGTTACAAGCACCGGATATATGTAATGAATTGTGGTGCTCATGCCTACAGATATGTAGTTGTATGAAGCGTAAAGCGTGAGAGCTGTAAGGGTTGAACCCATTGATCCTAATATTGCAAGTTTTTTTAGTTCACTTTTGTCAGCCAAAACCGGAACCTTATTATATTTAAGTATTGCAAAAAGAAGAGGTATTGAAAGGAAGTTTCTGTAAAATGTCAAAGACATAGAATTACTTCCTTCCAGATAAGTCAATTTTCCAAGAACAGGGGTGAAACCATAAATAAAAGCTGCCAAAATAGCAAAGATCAGACCCTTTGTCTTATTCATAATATTCCCCCTTGCTACGGCTATTTACCGCAGCATTTTTTGTATTTTTTTCCTGATCCGCATGGGCATGGATCATTTCTTCCTACTTTGTCACCTTTTACAACTATTTGTGAACGGTTGTAATCTTTTTTGATTTGTTTTCTTTTTTCTTCATCAAAAATGTTGTTCCATTCTTCCATGCCGTAAAGCCATTCTGCTTTTGAATCATGCATGTTCCAGAGAAGTTTTTCAAAATCGAATTCGGCTTTTATCTGAGTGTCTTCTTCCAGATTTTCAAGTTCCAATGTTTCTTTCAAACTTGTGTTTCCGCCGTCTAAAAATCCTATAAATTCCATAGCAGTCATGTTGTTTTTTTCTGCCAGTTCCTTAATTGTACCTTCCAGCACAGGATTTTTTGTCTGAAGAATATTTTTGTAGCATTCAGTTTCTTTTGTCATATATTCATTAAAAAAAGCCTGATATTCTTCTTGTGTTGTTATTCCTTTTAATGTTTCTGTCCATTCTGTATATAAACTCATAATTTCCTCCAAGGGTTATTTTACTATCTAATTCTAACAGAAAAAAAATAAATTTCAAGGAAAATTGATTTAATTAATAAAAAAGAGCCCGAAGGCTCTTGAATTTATTTTTCTTTTAGCAAGTCTCTGATTTCCATTAAAATCTCTTCTTGAGTAGGTCCTTTAGGTGCTGCAGGTGCAGGAGCTTCCTGCTTTATCAATTTGTCCTTTGATTTGTTTATCAGCTTCACAAACAGGAAAATTGATGCAGCCACTATTAAAAAATCTACAACATTTTGTATGAAATTGCCGTAAAGTATAGCAGCTTCAGCCTTTACTACGGTTTCTCCATCCATGACCGCAGGGCTCATGACGTACTTCATGGTCTTGAAATCCATGCCTGCCATTAAATATCCAAGTACAGGCATTATGAGGTCGTTTACTACTGAGGTAACTATTTTGCCGAAGGCTCCACCCATTATAACACCCACTGCCATATCCAAAACATTTCCTTTGAATGCAAACTTTTTAAATTCTTTCCACATGGTTCCTCCTAGACATTTATCAATATTGTAATATCGATTATTTACAATAATAACACTTTATTGGTTAGTATGTCAATTTTTATATGAGGTTCCTCCATCAGTTATGCCAAGTTCAAAGGTGTCATCATAAGTGATATATCTCACATTGTTTTCTATTACAGTATTTTCTTCTGCTCCCTTGAAAACAACAAACACCTGATTGTTTTTAGACGACTTCTCAAGAATTGCTTTTAAAACCTCGACTTCACGCTGATCGTTTATTTTGTCAAGACTGCTGTTCAGAGAAAGAACAAGCACTTTGTCCTGGTAGTTTTCAAAGCTTTTTATGTTGTTCCACATTGTGGTGTTGTTGGCACTCATGGTTCCATTTGAAACAATGCCGTCAAAGTATATGATGCTTCCTGACTTTGAGCCTGATAATTCAGTTTTTTCAGGAGTTATTAAAAGCTTTTCAGTGAAGTTTTTTATTGAAGAAATCTTTATTGAATCAATAAACTGTGTTTCTTCTCTGAGTCCTAAAGCTTTGTCCTTAGGCTCATACATTATTCTCAGGTTGTCAATGTAAATGGTTCCGGAATCTTTTCTTGTTTCATTGATTTCTGCCAGATAAATATTTTTTAATGTGACAGGATATGCTGTTCCCTGAGGAATGAAGGCTTCAACCCACTTCCAGCCTGTAAAGTTCACTTCATCTTCAAAAGTTATCTTAATTTCATTACCGTAGGCATCTGTTATTCTTGTTCTTAACCAGTGATTCTTGCCATCACCGTAAACCCACATTCCAATGGCCTTTGGCTTGTCTTCAAGTTTAATTCCTTGGCCGTTGTCTCCGAATTCTATGAATGCAATGCTTTGATCAGTCATTTTCGTAAAGTCATAATCAAGCTTCAATGCATTTGAGCCTTCTTTTACAATTTCATCAGTGATGGAGATTTTGCCATCAGAACCTTCGGGATACAAGTTAAGCTTCAAACCATCCAAATTTTCAAATCTGTTAAGGGTCTGGAACCTATATCCAACCTTTACTATTATGTTCTTCACTGCATTACCGAACGTTGCAGTGATGGCACCGGTGTTGCTTGTTTCTCCTGCAGTGAAAATTCCGTCAGTTACTTTTCCAACCTTGTTCCTGTATGAATATGAAAGGTATTTTGAAGGAATGTATGCTGTTTTTCCATCTTTGTCGATTCCCAGAGCATTGCCAAGGTTGTAAGTGTCTCCATGGGACATAACCAGAGTTTCTGCATCAAACTCCAATGCTACAGGACTATCAAGCACTTCAATATCAATGCTTCCTGATGCATCTCCTACTGTTGCAGTTATTGTTACATTTCCTGACTTGCTGGGGTAAAATATGTTGTTAACTACCTTGCCTGAATTTGAAGGTTTTATAGTGTAATCCACTTCATTTGCTTTTACATCCACAGGCGTAAAGTATTCATTGTAAAACTTAAGTTCAAGTGCGGCTTCAGTGTTGTTAAAAACTGCCTTATCTGCTGTTATTTCAATTTTGCTCGCTTTGTCGCTGTCAGGAGAATTATTGAAAACTCCAACACCGGAAGCAATATTTCTTTCTCTTCCGTCAGAAGGAATGTTTACCACTGTTACATTGGAGTTTTTAAGGAAATCAACTCCCATTGTTGTTGATCCGCCCCCGTCCATGTTGACTGCAGTGTATGCACCAAGGTCTATCATTATCTGGGCTAGTTCTGTTTGTTTTACTCCAACGTAATTTTTGTTTCTTCCGTCAATTGTAACCATTATCATTTCTGTGTTGTCTTTGTTAAATCCAATGGCAGTTCTTGGATTTGTTCCAAGAGCTTCATTACTTGCTACATTGAACTGTCCGTCCTTTACCAGGTAATTGAGGGCTCCGAAAGCCCATTCTACATTTTCTGGGCTGAAGTCAAGCTCTATGTCAAGAGACACAGGATTGCCCGGCTGGAATGATTTTAGCATTTGTTCCATTGCAGTTTGATTAGAACTTGCTATTATATATCCGTCTGCTGGAATCAATGTTGAAGGCTGGTTCTTTCTCACTTCAGAAACTGTGCCTTCCTTTACAACAACTTCAACAATGTCCTTGTTTGTGTATCCTGGTGAAGTTTTATTCCAGTCTGTTGTAAGAATTGTAGGAGCCCAATCCAGAGATGAAGTCTTGTTCATTACTGTTACATCAAAGACTGAGCCGTCTGAGCCGTAAAGGGTAATCTTGGGGTTCCATACGGATATGTTAACAGAACCGTTCAGCAACCTTGATACAGTAGGATAACCGTAACTGTAAGGAAGAGGTGACGTTACTATTTTACTGTCAGAAATAAGAGGACCATATGTGTATGTAGGGCTTCCCATGTAGAAGAAGTCTCCGTTTACTGCTGCAACAGCCCCTGATGATTTCATCATGGAGCTTAAGGAGGCCCTGTTAGATACTCCATTTGCATTAGTTATAGGGTCAACAGTTGTGTATTTATCTGTCAAATCAGCTCTTATTACATTGATGTTCATCCACCCCAGAGAAGTGTACCTTTCTATACTTTCATATGTAATGCCCGTGGAGAGCCTTGTTTGTTCTGTTAAGTCGTATACTGTGTAAAAACTGCTGGCATACGCGTTAGATGCCATCAATAGAGCAATGGCTGCTGAAACAGCCGCGATCTTTTTAATAATCATTGTATCATTCCCTTCAATTTTATATTCCATTATACCACATTTAAATAACAATTTAACACCTAAATTTCCCCAAGTGTTAGCAGTTTATAGAAATGCAGATAATATTTAAGACGTATAGAGAATAAAAAAGTTCCATTGCTGTATTTTAAAAAGCTCTGCTAAGATCAATTTTGAAATAAATGTAATAAATGAAATCCATCTGGGAAATATAAGAATAGCAGATTATTAAAATTTCAAGTAGTAGAAACAATATAATATTGTAATTTAAATGATTTTTCAAGAGAAAAATTTTACAATAATATTGTTGACATTAAAAAAACTATATGCTATTATTGAACAAACTCCTTATCAAGAGTGGTGGAGGGACGAGGCCCTATGAAACCCGGCAGCCTGATTATTCAAGGTGCCAAATCCCGCGGATTTCCGATAGATGAGGTTATACCAGGACTGCGACCTCTTCTTTGGAAGAGTTTTTTTATGTATGTAATTCATATAAGAAAGGAATAAAAGATGAAGAAATGGTTATTTACATCTGAATCAGTTACAGAAGGTCACCCAGATAAAATGTGCGACCAGATTTCAGATGGCATCTTAGATGCAATTATGGAACAAGATCCTAATGGAAGAGTTGCCTGTGAAACAGTTACTAAAACAGGTTTCGTGCTAGTGGCAGGAGAAATAAGCACAAACTGCTACATTGACATTCCAAAGATAGTTAGACAGACAGTGCAAAACATAGGATATGACAACGCAGAATACGGATTCGACTACAAGACATGCGCCGTATTTACATCAATAGAAGAACAGTCACAAGACATAGCAATGGGCGTTAATGAAGCTGACGAATACAAGAAGGCTCATGTTGACACAAATGACATGATAGGCGCCGGAGACCAGGGTATGATGTTTGGATTTGCATGCAATGAAACTCCTGAACTTATGCCTATGCCAATATCACTGGCACACAAACTTTCACTGAAGCTGTCTGAAGTGAGAAAGAACAAGACTGTTCCATACTTAAGACCTGACGGAAAAACTCAGGTAACAATCGAATATCACGACAATAAGCCTGTAAGAGTTGACACCATAGTTATTTCAACTCAGCACAATCCTGAAGCTGACAGAGAAACAATTCAAAAAGACCTTATGGAACATGTTATCAAGACAACTGTTCCTGCAGAACTTCTTGATGAAAATACAAAATATTTTGTAAATCCAACAGGTAGATTCGTTATTGGAGGACCTCAGGGAGACTCAGGACTCACTGGAAGAAAAATTATAGTTGACACATATGGCGGATACTCAAGACACGGCGGCGGAGCATTCTCCGGAAAAGATCCAACAAAGGTTGACCGTTCAGCAGCATATGCAGCAAGACACATTGCAAAGAACATTGTTGCAGCAGGACTTGCAGAGAAGTGCGAAGTTGAGCTTGCTTATGCCATAGGAGTTGCTAAGCCGGTTTCAATAATGGTTGAAACTTTCGGAACAAACAAAATTGCCGATGAAAAAATTGAACAGGCAGTTGCAGAAAACTTTGACTTAAGACCAGCAGCAATCATTGAAAACTTCAAGCTGAGAAGACCTATTTATCAGCAGGTTGCAGCATATGGCCACTTCGGAAGAAACGACCTGGATCTTCCTTGGGAAAAAACAGACAAGGTTGAAGCATTGAAAAAATATTTATAATAAACCTTAGGGTAATATACAAAAAAGCAGAGTATAACTCTCAGACCATTGACAAACTCAGACGCTGTCATCCTGAACGATAGTGAAGGATCTCATCTTTATTGAAACATGAGATTCTTACGTGTCGCCTTAGGAATGACAACGTCAAAAGTTACTTTGTCATCAACTGAGAATATGACTCTGTTTTTTTATGCTCTTGACATGAAAGTATGTTTGGAAGTAAAATTCTAGAGATACTGGACAAAGCTAATTACATTAATAGAGAAGAGGTAGTAATGGAAACAGTTAATGATTTTTCAAAAGGAAGTGTTGCAAAACATATTATGGACATGGCAATCCCAATGATTTTGGCGCAGCTTGTCAATGTTCTTTACAATATAGTAGACCGCATCTACATAAGCAGGATGCCGGGAGATGCCTTTACGGCACTTACCGGTGTTGGAGTAAGTCTTCCAATAATATCAATTGTAATGGCATTTGCTAATCTTTTTGGAATGGGAGGGGCACCTCTTTGTTCAATAGAAAGAGGCCGGGGCAACATAGATGAAGCAGAAAAGATTATGGGAAATTCTTTTGCTATGCTTGCAGCAAGCGGCATTATTCTCACTGTAGTAGGACTTATAATAAAAAAGCCGGTACTTTATATGTTTGGAGCAAGTAATGCAACATATGCATATGCTGATGAATACATAACGATTTATCTGCTGGGAAATATTTTTGTGATGATAAGTTTGGGAATGAACAATTTCATCAATTCACAGGGATTCGGCAGAGTTGCAATGATGACTGTAATCATGGGTGCTGTTGCAAACATAGTGCTTGACCCCATATTTATATTTGCCCTGGACATGGGAGTGAAAGGAGCAGCACTTGCCACCATAATATCTCAATTGTTGTCAGCAGTGTGGGTGCTTAAGTTTCTTACAGGTTACACAGCAATTTTAAGGCTCAAGAAAAACAGCCTTCATCTTAAGAAAGAAAGAATAAAAAGAATCATTGGTCTTGGAACATCAGGATTTGTAATGCAGATTACAAACTCTATAATACAAATAGCCAGCAATGCCACTCTTCAGGTATACGGAGGAGACCTGTATGTTGGTATAATGACAGTCATAAATTCAGTGCGGGAAATATTTTCAATGCCGGTAATGGGTCTTGCAAGCGGCGCACAGCCTGTTATGGGCTACAACTACGGCGCAGGAAAATATGACAGGGTGAAAAGTTGCATAAAGTTTACAGCCATTTCAGCAGTGCTGTACAACACGTTTATATGGGGGTTGATTCAGTTTTTCCCCGGGTTTTTCATCAAAATATTCAACAGCGATGCTGAAGTTTTAACCGCAGGAATTCCAATGCTGAGATTGTTCTTCGCATGCTTTTTTACCATGGCCCTTCAGTCTGCAGGACAGTCAGTGTTCGTTGCCCTAGGCAAGTCAAAATTCGCCATATTCTTTTCAATATTCAGGAAGGTTGTGCTTGTTTTGCCTATGGTAATAATACTTCCGAGATTATGGAACCTGGGAATATCGGGTGTATTTTTGTCCGAACCTGTTTCTGAGGTAGTAGGAGGCTTTGCCTGCTTCGGCACAATGCTTTTAACCGTATGGAAGAGTTTAAAAGAAGAAAATCCTGCATAACATTGCATTTGTAGAAACTTTATATGCGAACTTGTATGAAGCATAAGGGAGAAAAACATGTTTAAAAGAAGTTTGGGAACACTTCTTCCCATAAGCAGTCTGCCTTCAAAATACGGCATTGGAACGCTGGGAAGAGAAGCATATAATTTCATTGATTTTCTTGAAAAATCGGGACAGAAATACTGGCAGGTTCTGCCCCTGGGACCTGTTTCCTATGGTGATTCGCCATATTCATCATTTTCATCCTTTGCAGGAAACCCATGCCTCATAGATCTTGAAGTATTCATAAAGGAAGGGTTTGTTGAGGAAGATGACTTAAGGGATTTAGCATCTCAAGACATTGAACATGTAGACTATGAAAAGCAGTTTAACAAAAGATATGATGTATTAAGAATGATATATGAGAACACAAAGACAGCCTACAGGGATAAAATCCGCAATTTTAAAAGGAAGAACAAATGGGCAGAAGACTATGGTTTGTTTATGTTCCTTAAATACAAAAATAATCAGCTTCCATGGTATGAATGGGACAGGGATTTGGCCGGCCGGAAGATAGAAAAAATTGAAGGTGCAAAGACTGCGTTTTGGGAGGAAATTGAATACTGGATATTCCTTCAGCTTATTTTTTACGACCAGTATTTTCTTTTGAAAAGATATGCTTCGGAAAAGGGGATTTCCATAATAGGTGATATTCCTATTTACGCAGCAATGGACAGCGCAGACGTATGGTGCAATCCTCACAATTTCATGCTTGATGAAAATTTCATACCGATTTTGGCTGCCGGAGTTCCTCCAGACAGTTTTTCTGCCAAGGGACAGCTTTGGGGAAATCCTGTCTACAACTGGGAAAATTTAAGGAAAACAAATTACAGCTGGTGGATTGATAGAATAAAGTTTTCCTTAAAGCTGTATGATGCAGTGAGAATTGACCATTTCAGGGGATTTGATGAATTTTACGCAGTTCCTTGGGGGTCTATAGATGCTGTAAACGGAAAATGGATGAAAGCAGATGGAAAAGAGCTGTTCAAAGTTTTAATTGAACAGTTTGGAAATATAAATATTATTGCCGAGGACCTTGGAATAATCACAGAAAGTGTTATTAAGCTTAAGGAGCACACATTATTTCCGGGCATGAAGGTTCTCCAGTTTGCCTTTGACAAAAATCCATTGAATCCATACCTTCCTGAAAACTACGAAAAAAATTGTGTAGCCTATACAGGCACCCACGACAATGACACATTGAAGGGATGGTTTGAAAAGCTTGATGAAAGCTCAAAGGATTATGTGATAAAGAGTCTTGGAATTAATGGAGATGAATTTACAGACACAAATACGCTTATATATGAAATAATAGATATTCTTAGTCAAAGCATGGCAAATCTCTGTATTGTGCCTCTGCAGGATTTTCTTTGCCTTGGATCAGAAGCAAGGATGAACACTCCATCAACGTTGGGAAACAACTGGACTTGGAGAGTAAAAAAAGAATTGCTTACAGATGATCTTGCCGAAAAAATAAAAACAATAGCTGTAAAAACCGTAAGATATGAAACAGCCTGCATCACATAATAAGGTGCAGGCTGTTATTGCGGGATAACTGGAAGCTGCAATGTAAATACTGTTCCTTTTCCAATATTACTTTTTACTGCTATTTTACCATTGTGCTGCTGAATGATTTCCTGAGCTATGGCTAAACCAAGTCCTGATGACTGATGTTTATCTTTTCCGCTTACGCGATAGTAACGGTCAAATATTTTATCCAGGTCTTCAGGTAAAATACCAACGCCCGTATCAGTTACTGATATGAATGCCATATTGTCAAGGGATTTAAGTTCAACACATACAGAACCACCAGGTCTTGTATAATATATGGCATTTGTAATAAGGTTTTGAAATGCCTGTTCAAGCCTGAACTCATCGCCCCAGGTTATACAGTCATCAATAATGATATATTTAAGAGCAACATCTTTTTTTTCACTCACAACAAGACATGCTTTTGTAACCTTGGAGACTAAGCTGCCCAATGGAACACGCTCTGTTTCAAGGATAACCTGTCTGTCTTCAAGCTTTGCCATTAAAAACAAATCATCCACCAGGTGTTGTGTAAAGTCAAGTCTTTCTTCCATTACTGGAAGCTCATGAGGAAGTTGATGAGGGAATGATTTGATCCTTTCCGTACATCCCCTTAAAACAAAAAGTGGAGTTCGCAAATCATGAAACACATTCATCATAAATGTGTTTTTTTGTCTCTGCTGATTTTTCAAGGCGCTGGTTCGCTCCAGTACCTTTGTTTCCAGTTCTTGATTTGTCTGCTCCAATTTTTCTGCAAGTGCTTCAGATTCGGAAAACTTTTCAGCAAACAAACTGTTTATCAACAACATACAGCATACTGCAAAGGGAAGATTAAACAACTTCGAATATCTCATAACTCTTAGGAGATAACTGATTTGGTTCTTCATAACAGGAGAAACGGTTATCACAAGCCGCATGCCAAGACTTATTGTTTGCCCCGCAAGAAGCATATACGCACCTTTTCGGTGTTGTGCGCAGGCATATATAAGTGCTGCAATTGAAAAAAAGAATAGGAAATAATAATCTCTGAATGTCTTGGGTAAGAATGTTTCAACCACCGCCCAGGCAAGAAGCAGAAAAATGACGCCACTTCGGCTTAACAACCGGTCAAAGTGGCCTGGAAGTTTTGTATTGAACATCTTGCAGCTAATGATTATGTCAAGTAGTGCACACCAGCCATATGCATGAGAAACCAAGGGCTTAATAAAATCCCAACCTGCTCCCAAAGCCAGTGAACCGAGGCTCCATAGAGTAAGTGCTCCTGTATATATGGAGAACCATAATAAATATTTTTCGGTTCGTTTATTAAAATAAAGAGACCATCCATAAAGTGACATTAAAAATGTCATTCCAAGATTGAATGCAAATGTCATGTAGTAGGTAGAAAGCGCATGGGCAGCACCATTTGCTGTGGTGATGTACACAGACTGATTGTAAGGGTTCTCCTTGCTGTCAAATTCCAAATTTAAAGTGTTTGTTTCCTTGTTGTACAAGCTTGAATCAATTGTAACACTTGAAAAATTTGACAAGTTAAAATTAGCGGAATGTGCTACGACTTTTCCGTTTGCATATATGTCTTCAGGAATAAACCCGTATATCAGTGATAATGGTTGATTAATATCTTCAACAACAATATCAAAATAGTATTTTCTTGTTATTGAATCCCATCTGTAACCTGACAATGAATACATAGTATTTTCGTTGGCAGGTGAAAATACTTGTCCACTTTTAAGCGTGCTAAAACTGTCATTAATTATGACACAAAGTGAAAATGTTATTATAATCATAAAAAGGAATACAGCAACAGTCTTTATATAGTTTCTTTTCATTTTAACCTCTTCTTTATGATTAAATGTTATACTATTAACATAATTACTGTCAAGCCATATTTAAAAGAGGTGTTGCAATTATAAGCTGCTTAAGATATATTATTTTTAAGACAACATATTTGTAATTATTTAAACAAAGAGGTGAATTTTGTGACACGTGTTCTTTTGATTGAGGATGATGCCCTGGTAGCAAAGGTAATTTTTTACTATTTGGAACAAGCAGAAACATATCAGATTGTATGGGCCAAAACCGGCGGAGAGGCTTTTGCAAATGCAAGAGATAACTTTGATGTCATATTGCTTGATATACTATTGCCTGATGTTGACGGAGTGGACCTTTGCGCACGCTTGAGAGAGTGGCATGACTGCCCCATAATATTTATATCATGCCTTGACAGCAGCGATACAATTGTTCGTGCCTTGGAACAAGGAGGGGATGATTTTTTAGTAAAGCCCTTTGACAACAAGGTGCTGGAAGCCCGAATCCAGGCAAATCTTCGACGTTACAACAAGAATATGCAGCCAACTCAGAACATTTTGGAATGTCAGGGATTTACTCTGGATGCAAGACGTCATGTAGTTGTAAAGGCGGAAGGCGAAAAAAAGCTGTCTGGTACGGAGTTCAAAATTCTCTCCTTTTTAATGCAAAATAAGGGCAAATACTTCACTCCAAAGGAAATTTATCTTAAAATCTGGGGTGAAAAGAGTTATGGCGATACTAGGACTGTAATAGTCCATATACATAACATTCGTGAAAAAATTGAAGACGATCCCGAAAACCCGAGGTTTTTAAAAATGGAGTGGGGCAAAGGATATTACTTTGATTTATCCGGAAAACCAATAAAACTTAGCCAGACTAATTAAGGCACTGTTAATTTATTTTTTATAAATATTAACGTTTCTTAATCACTTGAAACTTTTTTAACGAGTTTCAAGTGATTTTTTTATTAAAAATAAAAATAAAATAGTCAGAGGGAACCTGATTGTGAAAAATATATTAAATGCAGCAATAATTATTAATAACTGTTTAACCACCTTTAATTGAAAAACATGTTATTATTTACACAAATGATTTTGGCATTGCTGAAGATCAAAATTAAGGGAGGAAGATATATATGAAAGTAAAAGGCTTTAGTGGAAAGACAAAAAAATTTATTTCTATGTTTTTATGCATTTGCATGATAGTTTCTGTTGTTGGCTGTGCCAAGCAAACAGAAGCACCAGTTAATGAAGAAAAACCAGCAGAACTGATTAATGGCAGTTTTGAGGGTACTGCCGGAGGTATGCAGGGACCAATAACTGTAAGCATTACTGTTAAAGACAGTAAAATTACAGACATTGAATTTAAAGAAAACAAGGAAACTCCAAATGTTTCAGTAGTAGCATTTGAGCGCATACCGAAACAGATAATCGAAAATCAAAGCTTGTCTGTAGACACTGTAACAGGTGCGACTTTGTCCAGTTTTGGTATTATAAATGCAGTTGCTGATGCAGCAAAAGCAGCAGGACTTGATGTAGAGGCTTTAAAGGCAAACAAGGTTGCAGCAGCACCAAAAGATCCACAGACATGGGATACTGATGTTCTTGTAATGGGAGGAGGAGGAGCTGGTCTCACTGCAGCTATAAGCGCCGCAGAACAAGGAGCCAAAGTTATCCTTATTGAAAAAGGTTCTGTACTTGGCGGAAATACAATGATGGCAGGGGCAGCTTACAATGCTGTTGACACAGAAGCTCAAAGTGTAATGATATTGTCTAAGGCACAAAAAGCCACATTAGATGGTTATCTGAAACTTGATCCTGCTGATTCAAAGCTTAAGTTTGATGTGTATCCTGAGTGGAAAGAAGTTTTGACAGAACTGAAAGCTGATATCAATGCATTTTATGCAGCAAATGCAGGTAAAGAAGCAGGAGTCGACATGCCAGGATTTGACTCTGTTGCATTGCATATGTGGCATATTTATACTGGAGGACTCAGACAATTATCTGATGGAAATTGGATAGCTCCAAAAGTTGATCTTGCAAGAGAATTAGCCGAAAGTGCACTTGATTCTTTTGTATGGATGGGAAGTGTTGGTCTTAATTCTTCATATGGCAAGACAGCTCAATATGGCAAAGCTCCTGGTACTGGAACTGTTCTCGGAGCTATGTGGCCTAGAACACACAGTTTCATGTCTGGAGCTGATCGTATTCCACAGCTTGTAAAGGTTGCTAAGGAAAAGGGTGTTGCTATATATACAGAAACCAGCGGTACTGAACTTTTAACAGATGCATCAGGCAAGGTAATCGGTGCAAAGGCTGAACAGGCAGACGGTACTCAGATTACAGTAAATACAACAAAAGGTGTAGTTCTTGCAACAGGTGGATACTGCGCAAATCCTGCAATGGTTAAGCAGTATGACAAATATTGGGGTGATGACCTTTCAGACAGAACTTTATCAACTAACCTGGGAACTAATGAAGGCGATGGTATAGTAATGGCACAGGCAATCGGTGCTGATTTAACAGGAATGGAAGTTGCACAGATGATGCCTTCTTCATCACCTGTTAAAGGAACCATGACTGACGGTATCTGGGCAGATGCAGCAGAACAGATTTGGATTGACGGAAATGGTAAGAGATTTGTAAATGAATATGCAGAGCGTGATGTTCTTGCAAAAGCTTCATTGGCACTTAAAGATAAAATTTTCTATATAGTTTATGCAGGCAGAGGAAATGTTGGAAATCCAAATGAACTTATAAAGGGTACTGAATATGATGAACGTATTGCAGCCATGGTTGAAGGCGGACACATTTGGTATGGAAAAAATCTTGCCGAATTGGCAGAAGCCACAAAATCACCGGCAGCAGGCGTAGCACCTGCATTTACAGAAGAACAGCTTCGTGAAACTATTGAAAAATACAACAGTTACGTAGCAGCTCAAAAAGATGATGAATTTGGCAAAGAAGTATTATCTGGAGCAATTGATCTTGATTATATTGAATCTCATGATGAGGTGGGAATTTGCATAAGCCCAAGAAAAGCTTCACTTCATCACACAATGGGCGGTGTTGTCATAGATACAGAAACTCATGTTATAGATAAAGATGGAAAAATTATTCCTGGGTTATGGGCAGCCGGAGAAGTTACCGGAGGAATCCATGGAGGAAACAGACTTGGAGGAAATGCCATAGCTGATATATTCACATTCGGACGTATTGCAGGATTAAACGCTGCAAGCGGAAATTAACGAAAACTCCCGATAAATTAAATCACAAAAAACTGCCTCAGCAATTAATTTGCTTAGGCAGTTTTTTTAAGGATTAAAATGCCGGTGTGCTGAAACTTTATGTTTAATAATTTATAGTTCTTAAAATCAGGTATTCATTGCTTTTAATGTTAAAACTGCTCCTTGTTTCCTTCGTGCCGTATTCCTCCATGTTTTCTTTTAAATTTAAAGTCACAGTGTTGGATGAAATATTAATTGCAATTATTAAGCGTGTTTCATCATTAAACCTTTCAAATACATACATTCCTTTATCATGAACAAGGCATCTGTACTTTCCCTGAGCAAAAACAGATGAGCTTTTTCTTAATTTTCCAATGAATTTGTAATGACTTAATATTTCTTTGTTTTCTTCCCCCCAGGGATAGCATCTTCTGTTGAAGGGATCTGTCCACCCCTGCATTCCTACTTCGTCTCCGTAATAAATGCACGGAATGCCTGGCAGTGTCATCTGCAGCAGTGTTGCAATTTTAAGGAGCTTTATTCCCTCTGTCAGTTCATTGGCTGTAAGTGTAGCTTCTGCCATTTCTGTCTTGCTTTCTGGAACAGAGCTGCTGCCAATGACCGTGAGGATTCTTGCTGTGTCGTGTGTTCCTAAAATATTCATGAGGCAGTGTACAGACTGAGGAGGATACTTTTCAATAATTATGTTCATTGTCTGGTAAATTTCACTGCAATCTTTTGTTTGGATGAAGTCTATAATGGCATTTCTCAATGGATAGTTCGTTACAGAATCAAGTTGTTTTCCCAGGAAATACTGCTTCAGATGTCCATAGGAAAATTTGTCTGATGCATCTTCCCAAACTTCTCCCACTATGTAGGCATTTTTGTCTTTTTCCTTAACACATTTTCTTAAACTTTCTAAAAAACTGTCGGGAAGTTCGTCTGCCACGTCAAGGCGCCAACCCTTTATCCCGCAGTCTTGCCAGTGATTTAAAACTCCATTTTCTCCTGTGATGAAGTCAATGTAATGGTTGTTTTCCTTGTTTACTGCAGGAAGCGTCTTGATATTCCACCAGCACACGTAATCTTCATTCCAGCTGTTGAACATGTACCAGCCGTAGTAAGGAGATGATTTGCTCTGGTATGCACCAATGAATTTGTAACGTCCCATTTTGTTGAAGTAAATGCTGTCTGAGCCTGTGTGGCTGAATACCCCGTCAAGAATGACGTTAATTCCCAATATGGAAGCTTCTGCGCAAAGTTTTTTTAGGGATTCTTCATTTCCAAACATGGGATCAATGTTTAGATAATCTCCTGTGTCGTACTTGTGGTTTGAATGGGCTTCAAAGACAGGAGAAACATAAATAGCCGTCACACCAAGGTCCTTAAGGTAAGGGAGTTTTTTCTTTATACCATCAAGATTTCCGCCGAAAAAGTCATTGTTTTTTATTTCTCCTTTTTCATCAGGCAAGTACCGGGGAGTTCCTCCCCAGTCATTTCTTACGTCTATGTCATCATTTTTCATGAGGGCCATGTCTTTATAAAACCTATCCACAAAAATATGATATATTATTCCACCCTTAATCCAGTCAGGAGTTGCGAAATCATCATATACAAGCAGCTGGTAAGAATTTGATTTGTTTTCCCCCGTGACAAATGAGTAATAATAATTTCCTGCCTCTTCCACAGTGAAGACAGCACGGTACAAATCATGGCAATTTTTAGCACCTGCCCATTCCATGGAAATTATTTTGTGCGTTTCAACCGCATAATCCAGCCTTTTTTCTATTAGAACTTCTGGATGCATAGGGAAATTTCGCTTCACATAAATCTTAAGCGAAATTTCATCACCTGTCTTGATCCCTCCTTGAGGAAATCTGAAAAATTCAGACTGACTGTCAAATATAAACATATATTATCCTTTATAAATGTTGTTAGATTACTTATTATTTGTTAACAGGAGTCAATCCCCATATTTTCTCGGTATATTCCCTGACTGTCCTGTCTGAGGAAAATATTCCTGCTGATCCAATGTTCATTAGGGACATTTGATTCCATTTCATTTTATCGCTGTAGTAAAGGTGCGATGCTTTCCTGTGAATTTCCATGTAGGAGTCAAAATCAGCAAAACACATGTATGGATCTCCCACAGCAGATCCTCCTAAGAGATATTTGGAAATGGACTCAAAGGATTTTCCGTTTATGCCTTTATTTAAAAAATCTATTATTTTTCGAAGCTTCAGGTTTTTCTGATAATACTGTATGGAAGAATAGCCATGGTTCCAGATGCTTTCCACCTCGTGGTCACGAAGACCGAAAAGAAAGAAGTTTTCCTCTCCAACTTCACTAATTATTTCAACATTGGCACCGTCGTATGTTCCGATTGTAAGAGCACCGTTGATCATGAACTTCATGTTTCCTGTTCCGCTTGCTTCCTTGCCTGCCAGGGATATCTGCTCACTTATTTCACCTGCAGGGATTATGAGCTCAGCAAGGCTCACAGAATAATTTTCTATGAAAACAACATTGATG
>NZ_CANG01000003.1:0-3896 GCF_000309315.1 Sedimentibacter sp. B4 | reverse complement strand
AACAGACCCAACAGACCCAACAGACCCAACAGACCCAGCAGACCCAGCAGACCCAACAGATCCAACGGACCCAACGGATCCAACTGACCCGACAGATCCAACAGATCCGACGGAACCAGAAGACGATGAAGAGTCAGAACACCATGGAAATGGCGGTGGTGGTGGCGGAACTATCATTAATGATATAGATGTTCCGTTGGCTAATCTAGAGAAAACAGATCACTTTGCATATGTAATAGGTTATCCAGAAGGAGATGTAAGGCCTCTAAACAATATAACAAGAGAAGAAGTAGCAATGATTTTCTATAGACTTTTGACTGATGAAAGCAGAAGTGAATTGTTAAGTGATGAAAACTCATTTACAGACTTAATGAACCATGAATGGTCAAATCGTGCAATATCAACTTTGAACAATGCAGGTATAATCAAAGGGTATCCTGATGGTACATTTAAACCGTCAGAACCTATTTCAAGAGCAGAATTTGCAACTATAGCAGCAAAATTTGATAATCTTGACTTGAGCAGTTCAAGTAATTTTACGGATATAGTAGGACATTGGGCAGAAAAATATATTACATCATCTGAAATAAAAGGTTGGATAAAAGGCTACCCGGATTTAACATTTAGACCTGAACAAGATATTACAAGAGCTGAAGCAATGACATTGATTAATAATGTATTAGGAAGAGCAGTACCAGAAGAAAATATTCACCCGGATGCAATGTTCTGGCAGGACATTTCAAATGATCAATGGTATTACAAAGCAATAATGGAGGCTACAAACAGCCATGACTACATGTTAGAAGAAGACGGCGATGAACTATGGACAGGAATGAAAGCAAACAAAGTATGGCCATAGAAATATTGAAAAATTAGACAGCGAAGAAATAAACGGTACTCTGTCAAACATAAAATTAAAATTTGAGCTAAAAGGTCTGATTTCAGTATTGTCGAAGTCAGACCTTTTTGGTTTAATAAGTGATTGTTATGGTGTAATTGGAATGTAATTGAAATGTAATAAAAATATAATCGCCAGATAATAGAAATGTAATTGAATTAATGTATAATTATGATTATTAAATAAGCAAAAATACTTCTGAAATAGGGGTGATTAAATGGAATACCCTTCAAAAAATGATTTTTATTTAAAATTCAAAGCTGTTTACAACAGAGAAGGAAATTTTATTGACTACGAGCTTGTGTACATAAGTGATACATTTTATAAAGCTGCCAACATTATTCCGGAAAGAATTTTAGGCAGGAGATTTTCAGAGATTGTTGTGGATTATTCAAATGAACTGGGGCTTAAGGAATTATATTTTAATATGATTCCAAAATCAAAATTTAAATTTGAAATTTATATCAAAGAAATTGAAAGATGGTATCTTATCAACATGTTTTCAGATAAGAGCAGTCAAGATGATCTGCTTGTAATATACTACGTTGATATAACATATATTAAACAGAATGTTCAATATCCTTACAGCCAATCAGAAAATGAACATAACACTTATAATATAAAAGATATAAAGAAGCTATACTACAAAGATCGTCTGACAGGATTGTATAACAAAAATTTCTTTGAAGAAGAACTGGCGAGACTGGATACGAAAAGACAGCTGCCAATAAGCCTTATAATGGGTGACATAAATGGTTTAAAGCTCATAAACGATGCGTTTGGTCACAACATGGGTGATAATGCTCTTAAAAAAGCAGCTGAAATTATGACCAGCTCCTTCAGGGATGAAGACATTATCAGTAGAATCGGTGGAGATGAATTTGTAGTACTATTGCCGAAAACCACAGGTGATACTGCCGTCGATATAGTTGAAAGAATAAAAGAAAAATGTGACAAGAACACACTGGATTACGTAAAAATCAATATAAGTTTTGGAGTTGCTACAAAAGAAACAGTAGATGAAGATATCCAAAAGGTGCTTAAGAAAGCTGAAGACAGAATGTACTTTAAAAAACTAAAGGAAAGCAAGGAAGCAAAGCTTTCAATGATTAAGTATTTAAAGAGCAGGCTGGAAAAGATCACATACGAAACCAAATCTCATTATGAACGCCTCAAGGGTCTTACTATGATGATGGCAGACGCACTTGATTTGACAGAAACAGAAAAAGAGGAATTAAGATTATTGTGTGAATTCCATGATATAGGAAAAATAGGTGTGTCTAGAAACATTCTTCAAAAAGTCGGAACATTGAACAACGAAGAATGGGAGACAGTGAAAAGGCACAGTGAAATTGGTTACTATATTGCACGGGAATTTCGGGATGCTTCCCCTATTGATGAATTGATATTAATTCACCATGAGCGATGGGATGGAAATGGGTATCCAGGACTATTCAAAAATGAGGAAATTCCTATTGTAGCCAGAGTATTTGCCATTGCTGATGCTTACGATGTGATGGTTAATGACAGACCATACAAAGACGTAATGACTAAGAGAGACGCTCTTCATGAAATAAGCGAAAAAGCTGGCAGTCAATTTGATCCTGCCATAGCACAGGTGTTTGTTAAATTAATGGAAAAAGAGGAACAAATTGTATAAAATTTCATTATTTTAAACATAATATAGTATAATTGTTATTCATGTTTAAGAACATTATATTTGTGGTATCTATAGTACATGAAGCTAAATATAATTGAATATTGGCAAACCTATCGAAAGATAGGGACGCAAAGCGAGAAGTCTAAAGCATAATGCTATGACCGTTCAGCTGCAAACTAATTTTAAATAATTACTTTGCAGCTTTTTTGTTTCATTAGTTTTAATGACATCCTATGGAAGATAAGGATCTCATTATTTAATTAGTTAGCAACAACTGCTTTTACTTGGGGGGTTGTTCTATATAAAAATTATTAATAGCTTGAAGAAAGGAGGTGTAAAAATTGAAATGTTTATTAATAAATTTTTACATAATTCAAAAGGGGAAAATAAAATTTTAAAGAAAGGAGGAAATCTTATGAATAAAAATTTGTTTAGAAAAGTTATTTGTTTAGTAATTGCTTTGATGATGATGATGCCAGCAATGCCGAACAGCTTGGTAAGTGCAGCAGCAACAGAGACGCGTACAGCTGACATTATATATTCGAATTTTACTATTGATTCGACAAATAATCATTCTAGTGTTAAAGCTTTCTGGTATGATGGTGGAAATCTATATTTTGCTTTTACTGTAATGAATGCAAAAAAACCTACTTCAGTGACATACACCTATGATGATAATGATATTGATACAGATCCAGATGTGACTAAGGTGGTAACTGGTTCTGATATTAATGCATTAACCGGTACAACAACACTTAAAGTTAATGACAGATATAGCCCAACAGAATCAAAAACATTTATGACAGATGACGCTAACCATTACTTTGTTATTGCAAATCTTGGAAATTTAACATTAGAAAATAAATTTGGAATTCAAATTGATGTCAAAGGTGGGGGGCATGAGTTTACTGGTACTATAACGTTGAATCACAAGATTGGTAAAATAGTAAAAGTGGATCAAAATATGGTACCACTACAAGGTTCAAAATTTACTGTTTTTAATTCCATAGTACCTACTCCACCTAATCAAATACCTGCTAATCAAGGTGTTTCAAACAATGAGCTTAATTTTTTCGTACTGCCAAATGGAAATATAACAATTTGGGAAGCAAGTGCTCCTATTGGATATACAGGTATTCAGTTTCCATTTACGGTTAAATTAAACCAAACAGGAACATCATTGGAATTTGTAGGTGGAAATTTAAATTCTGATTCAGTTACTATTGATGGCATGACAATAATGGTTAAAAATTATGGTTCAACTGTAACTATCAATTACGAATCAGAAGATACAAACAAGGGAACGGTAACACCAACAAGTGAAACAATAGCAACAGC
>NZ_CANG01000004.1:0-26311 GCF_000309315.1 Sedimentibacter sp. B4 | reverse complement strand
TCGAATACAGATACAAAGTTTATAGTAGAACATTATTTACAGAAAGAAGACGGAACATATCCGGTAATTCCAAATCGCATTGATGAAAAACAAGGAACAACAGGAACAACTGTATATGATGATGACTACCAGGGTACATTCATTGGATGGATTTACACGTCAGATGATGTCAATAGTGCAGTAATTGTTGCAGGTGGATCAGCAGTTTTGAGATTGTACTATACAACAGAAACAGTGGAGATACCAGTAGCTAAGATTTGGATTGACGGTTTAGAAGAGCCACAATATGAACAGCCAATGTTTAGAGTACAATCTGTTCAAAGGCCAGAAAGCATTGAATTACATTTGATTGATGAAAATGGTGATGTGGCAGCTTCAATAACGATAGAACCAGATGATTATAATAAATGGTCAGGAAGATTTGTATTACCGAAATATGATGGAAACAATAATGTAATAGATTATTCAAATTATACAATTGAAGAGGTTACTCTGGATAATTACATTACAGAAGTAGAAAATTGGGGAATGAGCGATGGCTTTAGAGTTTACAATGTTGAAGCTATTAATGTTCCGGTAACGAAGGTATGGGAAGGTCCTAAAGGAGATGAAGTAACAGTAACTTTGATTGACGCCAATGGTGAACCAACAAATCACACATTGATATTAAATGATGAAAATGAATGGCAGGATTCGTTCAAGTTACCAAAATATGAATATAATCCTGAATACTATTGGATTAGGAACAAGGTTGATTACTCAGAATACAGATTATCAGAATCTGATATTGAAGGCTATACCCCTGGTATAACTGGTAGTGTTGAAGATGGCTTTACTGTTATTAACACAATAGATAAAGTCGAATATACAATAAACTATTTGGAATTGGGTACTGGTTTGCCAGTAGCACCAACTGTAACAAAGTCTGGTATTTATGGAACTCTTGTTACTGAAGTAGCAAAGGATATAGCAAATTACAACAAAGTTGGTCAAACTGAAAAATCAATAACTTTAGGAACAAGCGGAAATGTAATTGATTTTTACTATTCAGAATATGAAGTTATAGAATCTGATTTCTATAAGATTAACTGGATGTATGAAACCGGTTACAACACAAACAATTATAACAAGAGATATGAAGCCGAAGGTGAAGGTACTGTAAGCAACATAACAAATTATGTACAGCTGCATTATGATTCTGGTTATACATATGTAAACTACAATCAAACAGTTGATACAATTGAAATACCAGTTGTTATAGATACCACTTCAGGTTCAGCAATTACTGGAACAGCAATTGAGTATGTAATAACAACTACATTTGATTTGTTCTATGACAGAAACAGGGACGATGATGATGATGACGACGATGAAGATATTCCTGATCCAGAAGTACCGTTGGCAGACCTTGAAAAATTAGATCACTTTGCGTACATAATTGGTTATCCAGAGGGAGATGTTAGACCTCTTAACAATATAACCAGGGAAGAAGTGGCAATGATTTTCTACAGACTGCTGACAGATGAAAGCAGAAACAATTTGTTAAGCGATTCGAATCCATTTACGGATTTAGAAAATCATGGATGGTCAAATCGTGCAATATCAACATTATACAATGCTGGTATAATCAAAGGCTATCCTGATGGAACATTTAAGCCGTCAGATCCTATTAGCAGAGCAGAATTTGCAACTATTGCGGCTAAGTTCGATAAACTAGAGCTAGGCAGTACAAGTAATTTCACAGACATATTTGGTCATTGGGCTGAAAAGTATATAACATCTTCTGAAATCAAGGGATGGATTAAAGGTTATCCAGATTTAACATTTAAACCTGAACAAGATATAACAAGAGCTGAAGCAATGACATTGATTAACAATGTATTGGAAAGAGCAGTTCCGGAAGAAAATATACATCCAGATGCAATGTTCTGGCCGGATAGTACAAGTGATAAATGGTACTTCGAAGCTGTAATGGAAGCAACCAACAGTCACAATTATATATATGAAGAAGACGGTGACGAGCTTTGGACAGGATTAAAGGCTAATAAAGTTTGGCCGTAAGCATAACAATAAAAACAACCACTAATGGTGGTTGTTTTTTTGTTGAATTTTCAGATATTGTAGTCAAGTTGAAATTATGTAGAATAAAGAATATATTCTATAAATTAACATATTTATTTACAAAACATATTAATAAGGGAAATATTTTTTAAAATGTTTATAGTTGCTTTTTTGTGGTATAAATTAAATACAATTTAATATTGGCAAAACTATTGAAAAATAGTGACGCAAAGCTATGAAGTCTAATGTATGAAACTACTATGATAGTTCAGCTGCAAATTAATATAAAATTATTTTGCAGCTTTTTTATTTTAGAAATAACGTTAGAAGAAAATATATCTTTAGCTTTTGTTTAAAAGAACAAAGCAACAATTTTATTGGGATTTTCAAATTTAGAAAGGAGAATAAATTATGAGAAAAATCAATACCCACAAAAGAATATTAGCGATAGTATTATCTGTAATGCTTATAACGCTGGGAATACCATTGACAGCACAGGCAACGACTTCAAATTGGAAACAGTTTGCAGATGAATCTGGCAATCAAAAATGGATAAACGGAGATCTTAACCGAAACAATTCTACATATGCAGAAGGCAGATCTGTCCCACAACGTCTTATATTGAATGATATTACCACAGGCAGTGGAATACACTATGTTGATTTCGAATACCAGTTTACAAAAGGCGGAAAGTATGCCTATGACTTTATAGTAGGTTATGATCAGGCAGAGTCAACATCCGGTCAGATATGGGATGAAGGATGGATATGGTATGACATTGATGAAGAAGACATAGAAAGACTGAACGATAATGTAACATATATTCCTATACCAACAAACAATTATGCTACAGAAAAGGAAGATGCATACGAGGATACTAACGGAGAACGAAGAATCTATATTTTTTCCAATAAACCAATCACGGATGCTTCAATAACCATGAATAACCAGCTGGACGGAAATTCAAATAAAGACAGCACTCTTGGCTTTAAAGTCAGTTGGGAAGGCGATGCTGATGAAGTAATGATTATATATGCTTCTCATATAGCTATGGGTGTTGAAGGGCCAGAAGGCTGGGGCCTTGGCATGGGTGCAAGCGAAATTCATGGGTCACCTTATCACAACAAGCTTGGTCCATACAGCTCCGAATGGAAAGGAAGCAAGTCGCAAGACAATCAACTTCAGATTAAAGATGGAGCAGAGACTGTATATGGAAAAATTGAAGTAACTAAATCAGCTAGTCCGTTGACAATGGCAGAGCCGGGTGGAGAGTTTACTTACACATATGTTGTTAAGAATATTGGAACAGTTCCGGTAACATTGACAAGTGTTGTGGATGACATAATAGGTACCATTGAACTTCCTGCAGATGTAGAACTTGCTCCAGGAGAATCCACAACAGCAATGACAGCCAAATATACGTACACAGACGATGGAGTGTATACAAATACAGTAATTGCAACAGCAAAGGATAATAAAAATAATACAATTACTGATACAGATTCTGCTAATGTAACTGTAACAGATACATTACCAAGTATCACAGTGACAAAGGTGGCAAACCCAACGAGTCTGCCTAAATCAGGCGGAGTGTTCACATATACTTATGTGGTTAAAAATAATGGTATTGTGCCGGTGACAGTAACAAGCGTAGAAGATAATGTAATAGGCACCATAATATTGCCGGCAGACGTAGAACTTGCTCCAGGTGAATCAACAACAGCTATGACAGGAGTTAAAACATACACTGAACCAGGTACTTATTCTAATACAGTAACAGCTAAAGCTGAAGATGATGACGATAATGAAGCCTCAGCCACAGCAGTTGCTTTTGTAACAGTAACAAATTCAGATGCAAGTATTATAGTAACAAAGACAGCAGATCCTATTGTTATGGCAGAGCCTGGTGGAGAGTTCACATATACGTATGTTGTTAAAAATAATGGTAATATACCTGTGACAGTAAAAAGTGTAAGTGATGATGTAATTGGATTGATAACATTGCCATCAGATGTTGAACTTGCACCTGGAGAATCAACAGCAGCAATGACAGGCAAGCACACTTACACAGATGATGGAGTTTATACAAACATTGTAACTGTCAAAGCTGTCAATGGTGAAGAGGAAGTCACCAACACAGCTAGTGCTACAGTAACCGTAACAGACACAAAACCGATTATATCAGTGACAAAGACAGCTAATCCAACAAGTATGGCAGTGCCTGGCGGACAGTTCACATACACATATATAGTTAAAAACATCGGAACAGTACCGGTAACTGTTACAAGCGTTGAAGATAATGTAATAGGCAAAATAAAATTACCTGATGATGTAAATCTCGAACCTGGTGAATCAACTATTGCCATGACAGGCACAAAGATTTATACAGATATAGGAACGTACCCAAATACAGTTGTAGCAAAAGCTGTTGATGATGATGACAATGAAGTAACAGCTTTAGCTAATGTATCTGTAACAGTAACAAGAGTTAATGATCCTGACGACGAAGAGGATGATGAAGATGAAGAGGAAGAAGATGAAGATGACGGCGAAGATGAAGAAGAGGAGTTAATTCCAATAGAAGATCCGGATGTTCCGAGAGGAGAAATATTACAGGCGCCGGATGAGCCGTCTAGCCCAGATGTTCCTGTTGAAGATGAAACAATAGAGGAAAGTGCTGTTCCTAAAGGAACACTTCCTGATACCGGAACGGTATTTAACACGTGGATTTTAGCTGCTATTGGGTTATTTATGATAATAGCTGGTATAATCATAAATAAGAAAAATAAAGTTCAAGGTTAACAATTGCAATAAGGAGGAACGTTAAAGTTCCTCCTATTTAAAAAGGATGATTTTTATGAGAAAATATTTATCACGAATTTTGATAACAGCAGGCTTAATAATAATAGGAATTGCACTGTATCAAAAAGTGAATACCATATATTATCAAAACAAATTAATGAATGAATATGATGAATATATTAGTACGCTTAAAAATCAGGGTACAAATGAAATTGAAGAATCAATAGATGATGTACTTGTTGAAACAGAGGACGATATTCTTGGGGCTAACTTGCAGGTGCCTGAAACCGAAGAAGCAAAAGAATATGATAACTCTGAAGAAAACAATATTACAGAACCCGAAGGTGTTGAAAACTCAAAGCCTGATCTTGTAAAACTATTTGAAAATAAAGAAATCAGTGGCATAATTGAAATACCCAAAATCAATGTAAGTGCTGCAATACTGGAAGGTACTGATGACAGTGCTTTAAAATATGCAGTTGGACATTATCCCGGAACAGTACAGCCAGGCGAAGATGGCAATAGTGTATTGCTGGGACACAGAAATTACGTATATGGGCATTTTTTTAGAAAGCTTGATAAATTGGAAGCAGGCGACAGAGTTGTTATAAAAAAAGATGAAAACATTTATACTTATGTAATTTATGAATCATTTGTAGTGAAGCCGGAGGACACATGGGTATTAGATAAAACATCAGATTCTATTATAACAATGATTACATGCACTCCCATCGGTACATATACAGATAGATTAGTTGTAAGAGGTTCATTGCTGGAAGAAAAAGAAAATCAGTTATAGCCATAAGCGGAGCATAAAATCTCCGCTTATTTTTATGCCTTGTATTTTGCTAGATGGTTATGGAAAATGTTTACATTTAGATAAAAAGAGGTTAAAATAATAACAAGAATTAATCAGTATTCGTCAAAATATGAGTTTGAATTTAAAAATGAGGGGTATAATTAAAATTGGCAAAACTTTAATGTTAAGAGGAGGAAAAATGAAATCATTAAAATTAAAAGATAATATTTATTGGGTGGGGAGCCTTGATCCTGAACTTGAGGTGTTTGACATAATTATGCGCACTGAGTTCGGCACATCATACAATTCATATGTTGTGAAAGGCAGTGAAAAAATCGCGCTGATTGAAACAGTTAAATTGAAATGTTTTGATGATTATCTGGAAAGGTTAAAGGAATTAAATATATCAGCACAAGATGTGGACTACATAATAGTAAATCATACAGAACCTGACCACTCGGGCTCAATTGAAAATCTTGTTAAAATGAACCCTGGCATTCAGGTTGTTGGTTCAAAACAAGCAATTGAATTCATGAATCACATATGCAATACTCAGTTTAAATCCATTGCAGTTAAGGATGGAGATGAATTATCACTGGGTGACAAGACATTTAAATTCATTGATGCAAAGTTCCTGCACTGGCCTGATTCAATGTTTTCTTATTTGAAGGAAGACAAGACATTGTTCACTTGTGACGCTTTTGGAGCTCATTATTCTCTGGACACGGTTCTGCAGAGCACCGTTGTTAACAAAGATGATTATATGGGTGCATTCAAATATTATTTTGATAATATTCTTGCTCCTTTTAAATCT
This sequence comes from Sedimentibacter sp. B4, assembly GCF_000309315.1. Taxonomy (NCBI): domain Bacteria; kingdom Bacillati; phylum Bacillota; class Tissierellia; genus Sedimentibacter; species Sedimentibacter sp. B4. The sequence continues at coordinate 19,835 of NZ_CANG01000004.1, read as the reverse complement.
TTTTATCTTCAGGCAATTGAAAGAATTGAAAATCTTGACATAGACATGGTCTGCACAGGACACGGTCCCGTTCTTGATGAAGATCCATGGAAAATTATAAATCTTTCCAAACAATATTCAACAGAAAAGAAGCCATTTGAAGGAAGACTAATTGTGATTCCATATGTTTCTGCATACGGCTACACAAAATCAATGGCTGAAGAAATTGCAAAAGGTATTTCAGAGTCAGGTATCAAGACTGAACTATATGATATGGTTTATGAAGATGAAAAGAAAGTGCTTGATAGAATATACTGGGCAGACGGTGTGCTGTTTGGTTCACCTACAATGGTGGGCGAAGCATTGGAGCCCATATGGAGTATTCTAATAAAAATGTATGCTCCTATTTACAAAGGAAAACATGCTTCTGCTTTTGGTTCATATGGCTGGAGCGGAGAAGCCGTTCCAAACATCATGCAAAGAATCAAGCAAATAAGACTGAAGCCATTCGGTGAAGGCCTGAGAATACGATTTAAACCTTCTGAGGAACAAATAAAAGAAGCATACAATTTCGGTGTGGAATTTGCATATGCTGTTGATCCTAGTGCAAAAAAAGAAACTCAAGCAAAGTGGAAATGTATTGTATGCGGAGCAGTTGTTGAAGGTGAAGAGCCTCCTGCAAAGTGTCCTGTGTGCGGCGTTGGACCTGAAAATTTTGAAAAAATTGAAGAAGAACAATCTATTAAATCAACAAAGGTAAATGAAGCAGCAGTTGCCGGTGATGAACAAAAAACTTTCAGATGGAAATGCACAGTATGCGGTGAAATTATAGAAGGAACAAATCCGCCTGAAGCATGTCCTGTATGCGGAGTGGGACCGGAATATTTTGTAAAGGTTGATGACGAAGGTGCTGAAGAAAATTATGCTGACATCAATGAAAAAATAGTAATCATAGGTGCAAGCGGTGCTGGAATGGCAGCTTGTGTTGAAATAAGGAAAAGAAACAAAATAAGCGACATTACAATTATCTCTAAGGAGAATGTGAAGGGATACTACAGGCCGCAGCTTTCTAAAATGCTGTCAAACGATACAGTAACAGTTGAATCGATGATTATAAAGGATGACAAGTGGCTTGAGGAAAACAAAGTTAATCTCATTCTTGACAAAGTAGTTACATCAATTGATTCAGAAAATAAAACTGTAACACTTGAAAGCGGAGAAAAGATTGAATACACTAAACTCGTAGTTGCATCAGGAGCAGAAGTGTTTGTGCCTCCTTTTGCAGGAAGAGAAAAGAAGGGCGTATTCACACTAAGATATGCCAAGGATGGCAATGACATAAAAGAATATTCAAAAGGCAAGAAAACAGGTGCTGTTATAGGCGGCGGTGTTTTAGGACTTGAAGCAGCCAATGAGTTAAAGAATTTAGGACTTAAGGTTACTGTAATTGAAATGGCAGACAGGATTCTTCCTCGTCAGCTTGATGGTGATGCTTCAAAAATACTTGAAGAAATAGTTGAAAATTCAGGTGTTACATTTTTAAAGGGTGTAGGAACAAAGGAAATCTTAGGCGATGACAAGGTTAAGGGAATACTACTGGACAACGGTGAAACTGTGGATGCGGAAGTTGTAATAGTATCTACTGGAGTCAAAGCAAACACAAAAATTGCAGAAGGAACAGGCATTGAAATTAAAAGGGCCATTGTTGTTAACAGCAAAATGGAAACAGCTGCAAAAGACATATATGCATGCGGGGACTGTGCTGAATACAACGGCATAAATTATGCGTTATGGAGTGAAGCAATTGAGCAGGGAAAAGCAGCAGGAATTAATGTCTTAGGCGGAAGAAGCGAATATGAAACAATAATTCCTTCCACAACTCTAAACGCCTTTGGTTCAAGCGTATTTTCAATAGGTGACATAGGTTCTGATCCTAATGCTGAATACAAAACATTTGAAAAAAATGAAGGCATAAATTACAAGAAGATGTATTTCAAGGAAGGTATACTTGCAGGAGGAATACTAATCGGTGACACTTCACAGACTGTAGACCTTATTCAGGGATTTGAAAACAAAAAGACCATGGAAGAAATGGCCGAAAAATTAAAATAGCAGAAACAAAATTCGCGGATTTATTCCGCGTTTTTTTTTATTTTTGATTACATGTTATGACAAAATATTTTAAAAGTGTATTTTATAATGAATAATGTGATTTCTCAAAAATACTGACGCAGTGTGTATTTATGACAATCATATTATTACATTTTGCGAGGTGGAGATGGTTTATTACGTTGAATATATCTTCGCTGAAAATTTTTTGATTGATTTCATATTGCTTTTCATAACAGGAAAACTCTTAAAAAAAACAATCATATACAGGAGGTTGATCATTTCCTCTGTCCTTGGTGCAGTGTACGTAATTTTGACTGCATATATAGGCAGAGAATTTATGACATATTTCATAGTCAAGTTCAGCGTTTCGGTTTTAATGGTAATGATTGCTTATGATTCCAGAGGAATTGCAGCAAATTTAAGAGCTATAATAGCCTTTTACATCACATCACTCTTGATGGTTGGAATTATAACCGCTTTGTACTATCTGGACTATGACAAGTTGACTGTTAATGCAATTGTATGCTCAATTTTTATGGGCTATGCAGCGTTGCATTTCTTTTTTAAAGAAATAAAAGCCAAAATTGAGAAACATAATTACATGAGAAATGTGGAAATAACAGTCAACAACAAAAGCAAAATACTGAGGGCGTACATTGATACTGGAAACGAACTTACAGAACCAATGAGCGGAAAACCTGTAATAGTTGCAAATATGGAATGCATTAAGAACCTTTTAAGCAAAGAACTGTATGAGGAAATACTAATCTGCTGCAAGAATGAAAAAAACAGTTACGAAAATCTGCTAAACATGAAGAGCGATGTTAATCTCAGGATTGTTAAATACAACACCATAAGCAGCATAGGCGAAAATATGATTTGCCTGGTGCCTGATAATATTGAAATAACAGATGATAAAAATAATATTGTCAAGACAGATGCAGTAATAGGAATTTATCCTGGAAGAATAAGCAAGAAGGATGACTACGATGCGCTGCTGTTTAAAAAATTGCTAGAATTGGAGAGGGAAACAAATAATGAGTATGTTAAATCATGTTAAAGATTTTTATAATAAAATACTTAACTTTATAATAGAAAAGTTTGGTTCTGACAAGGATATATTTTATATTGGCGGAAGTGACACTCTTCCTGCCCCTTTGTCTCAGGATGAAGAAAGAGAAGTAATCAACAGGCTCAAGGATTCGGATGATGCAAAAGCTATTCTCATTGAACACAATCTTAGGCTTGTGGTGTACCTTGCCAAGAAATTTGAATCCACAGGCATAAATGTAGAGGATTTGATTTCAATTGGAACAATCGGACTCATAAAAGCTGTCAACACATTTAAAGTTGAAAAAAATATTAAGCTTGCAACATATGCATCAAAGTGCATTGAAAATGAAATATTGATGCACTTAAGGCGCGTTGGTAAGGCAAAGACAGAAATTTCACTGGATGAACCACTGAACATTGACTGGGACGGAAATGAACTTTTGCTGTCTGATATTTTGGGAACAGAAGAAGACATTGTATTCAAAGACATGGAAAATGAAGTTGATTTGACGCTTCTCAATGAGTCCATTAAAAAACTGAACAAAAGGGAATACATGATAATGAAACTCAGGTTTGGTCTTAACAATTCAAGAAGCTTCACTCAGAAAGAAGTCGCTGACATGCTTGGAATCTCTCAATCCTACATATCACGCCTTGAGAAAAAGATACTGAGTAGACTAAAAAAGGAAATCAACAAGGCTGTATAAAAAGTATATACACGGTAATAATTTTAAAGGGGGATAATTTTTTATAAGGGGAAAAACGACGATGATAAACAAAGTAGTTATATGTGGCGTTAATACTTCTCAATTGCCTACAATAAAAACATCAGAAATGAGAGGTATGATAAAGAAAATCCAAGAAGGCGACAATGAGCTAAGAGAACAGTTTATTAATGGCAATTTAAGGCTAGTGCTAAGCGTGATTCAAAGATTTAATTCGAAAAACGAGCCAGTTGATGATTTGTTTCAAATCGGATGCGTTGGTCTTATAAAAGCAATTGATAATTTTGACTTGTCTCTTGACGTTAAGTTTTCTACATATGCTGTGCCCATGATTATAGGGGAAATTAGAAGGTATCTAAGAGACAACAATTCAATCAGGGTATCAAGGTCCATGAAGGATACAGCCTACAAGGCACTGCAGGTAAGAGAAAGGCTTACGGCAGTCAATTCTCAGGAACCTACAATAGCTGAAATAGCAAATGAAATTGGCGTTGACAAAGAAGAAATCATATTTGCTTTAGAGTCCATTCAAGAGCCTGTATCGTTGTTTGAACCCATTTACAATGACGGAGGAGATGCTCTTTACGTTGTGGATCAGGTCAAGGATGAAAAAAACATAGACGAAAGATGGATTGAAAAAATCACTTTAGAGGACAGCATAAGCAATTTGTCAGAAAGAGAAAGGCAAATAGTCGACATGCGTTTTTATAAAGGAAAGACTCAAATGGAAGTAGCCGAAGAAATAGGAATATCTCAGGCCCAGGTGTCCCGTCTTGAAAAATCGGCATTGACACAACTTAAAAAAGGGTTCAGGTGAAACAGTTAATAAAAATTAAGAGTTAAGAATTAATAATTAAGAATTAATGTTGGAACGCGTAGGCGTTCCTTCTTTTAACTCTTCACTCTTCACTCTTAATTCTTAATTTGTGACTATTTATTCTGAAATTCTAATGAACAGTGAATTTTTGGCATATTTTGTACAATCGGACATACCTTGTAATATATGCTGTGAAGGGGTGATTCTATGACAAATTACTGGGACATGATTGAAAAAGATGTTGTTAATATCAAAAACGGTGAAGTTTTAGGCAGATTTGACGATGTGGAAATAGACACAAGGGCAGGAAAAATTTCAGCATTTTATATAGAAGAAGCAAGCAAGTTCATGGGTATGCTGGGAAAATCAAAATCACGAAAAATAAAGTGGGAAGAAATACTAAAAGTTGGCATGGATGTTATTATAGTAAACGTCGACGATGATGAAAACAACGCAAGAATAAAAGACATGCTGGACTGACAGCGTTAAAATATTCCTTGAATTGAAATATAAGTTTGCAAAATGCTTATAGAGGTATACCCTGCTGCAAATATCTATGTTAATTTTCAAGAATAAATAAAACAGACCTAATTAGAACTACTTAGGTCTGTTTTTGTGTCTCAATTAGACTTAATGAATATACTTTTAATGCTATTGAACATAAAATAATATTAATGAAATTAAAGTGATTCACAAAATTGAAGATAGGCAAGGGGGTAAAAATGAGCAAAAAAACTATTATTAAAGTTATAACGCTTCTTATTCTTCTGTATTCACTGAACGTGTCACCGGCATATGCATGGAAAGTTAAAACACATGTATACTCTGCAAATTTAATTTTAGAGGATGTCAGTGATGGATTTGTTGAAATAAAACCTTATGGTGAATTTGAAGTGTTGCCTGAATATGCAGAAATACTCAGGCAGTATCCGGAATATTACAGAGCTGGTGCACTAGGGCCGGATCTTATGCCGGATATCTTAATCGGACAGACCATATTTCATCCCGGCAACACTTATCAAACACCGGGAGACATGATTAATACGTTTTGGCACTTGGCTAATGAGCTGCCGGATTATGTTCCATCTCAGATGCAGCAGTCTATGAGCAACTATATAAGTTCAACTGTTCAAATTGATGTTATTCCGCCGGAAGATGAAAATGATCCTGCAAATGATTTTTTAAGGATGAACAATAAACAACAGGCAAAAGCTTATGTCCTTGGTTTTATGGCACATGCAGCCGGAGATTATTTCGGACACAGCTACATCAATAAATGGGCTGAAAAACCATGGCCAAATGTAGTTGATGGAATCAATGCACAAGAAAAAAATATTATAAAGCGACATTCAGCATTAGAAGCATACATTGATTCACAGATTCCTTCAAAGTATAAGACAAACCAATATAATTTAATTAGGGTTCCGCAAAGATTTTTGTTTGATACAATGTTGGTTGACGGAGAATTAAATCTGCATAACATTGCACTGGACAGCAGGATGGCTCAATTTTTCGGAGATACTGAGTGTGTGCCTCCCCACCTGGAACTATTCTTTGCAATCCGTGATGCCTGTGCAAGCAGAATCGAAACAATAAATAACAACAAAAACGGAAATGCATGGGATCAGTTTGTTTGGGGAATTTCTCTGCAATCTGCTCAAAAAGCATATTGTGAAGCATGGATTGAAGATATAGACAGGGGTCTTGGCGCGTGGATAGATGCCAATGAAAGGGCTGCTCAGACAATGGTTATTGATGGAAACGGCATGGAGCAGTACAAGGATGAGCTGAAGAAATGGTATGACGAGCACTTTTTGAGCATGCTTGGTTATCCTGATGTGGCAGTCAGTGTAAAAAACGATTTAGGCAGTGTTTCTGATTTCATAATGGAAATCGTGCCGAATTCTGTTGAACAGGATTATAAGACTGCAAAGCAGGATGCTATAAACTATGCTGTTAAAAAAGCATTTAACATAGACCTCAATGAATGGATGACTCTTTTAAATCCGCCGCTCAGTTCAATGCAGACAGGCGGACTATTCCCTTCAGGATCTTTCGATACAATCAATCAGGAAATGGGAAATTTTGCAACATGTACAAATACCAATGACCAGGAATTTGCTCCATTCAAAAACACGCTCACGTTAATGAAGCTGACATTGATTGGGGAGCCAGGCATACAGGAGTTGAGAAGAGTATCCGGTTCTGGTGGATCACTGACATTTCCACCTTTTAAAAATACCATGACATATTTCATCAGAAACATGGATGTGGGATATGATTGGAATAGTGGATCACCCCTAATGGGTTTCTTCATGTGGGGAAGCAATGAAGACAAGAACAAAATATTGAATTTAATATTTGATTTGGATCCTGAAGGTGTAAGGCCAACATTTTCAGATATGACACAGGGACCAATAGAAATTGTTCCTGGACCACGCGAATATGGGTCAGTTCCTGATATATATGTCAAATATCAAAATGCACCTAATCAAATCAATGCAACCATAGGCTTGTATTCAACAGACAGCTTCATTAAAAATCCTGAGCAATGGAAAAACATCGCAGGCAAAGTAAACAGTGATTTTCTTGTTACAACTCCAGGAAAAGCAGGAACATATCATTTCAGAATCTATGACAACAACAATGTATTGCTGGCAGTGAGCAATGAAATTGAAGTTGTTGCAGTAGAAGAAAACAATAATTCCTCTCAAACGACTACAACTACTTCACCTGATACAAACACTCAACCACCACCAACCGTTGACAATGGCGCATTAAATGGTGATGGTTTAGATTTGACCTACTATAGAAGCCGGGTAAATGAAACTTTAAATGTAACTGTTACAGGAAGACTGGATGGATCAGTCTGGGGCAACGGTATTTATACGGATGATTCTGATGTTTCCACAGCAGCTGTCCATGCAGGAATAGTAAAACATGGTGAAACAAAGACAGTGAGGGTAACCATTTTGCCCGGTCAGCTTAGCTATGAAGGCAGCTGGAGGAACGGAGTTCGTTCAGAAGAATATATAGAATTTGATGGCAGCTTTAAATTTACCGACGTAAGTCTGCCGCTTTCTGAACAAGGTTTAACGGAAGGAATAGGAACCACTACTCGTGAAGAAGACTTGTATCTTGTAGAATATCAAGGAATGCATGGTACTGTAATAAATCTCATAGTAACCGGAGATATGGAAGGTGATGTGTGGGGTACCGATGTTTATACTGATGATTCAGACATTTCAGCAGCAGCTGTTCATGCAGGAATTTTAAAAGTTGGAGAGACAAAGACAATCAGCATTACAATACTTCCAGGACAAAGTTCATATAGAGGGACCTTAAGAAACGGTGTAGAATCAGGTGATTATGGAGAGTGGGACGGAAGCTTCAAATTTAATGGCGCAACGGTGTCAACGGACGCACATACGTATCCTTAAGATTTGCAGCTGAAAACCTTAATACAAAGGTTTATTGGATAAATTCAACAAGAGAGGCAGTAATAATTTATTGATTCATATTAATAATTATGGGGATGATTTATCATCCCCATGACTTTATAGTATTTGTTTAAATCTCGGCTTCCGAATGGTTCATTCTAATTCTTCAACAAGGAGTTTATTGTTTGTTTTGTCCATTCCTCAGCACTGAGGATTGTTTCTATTGAATCTATTTTTTCTTTTTTGTGCATGTTCATAACTTTTTCATTTAAGTTTCCTATGTCAAGGAAACTTATTTTTTATCCAAAAACAAGCCGACACATACTTCATTTGAAGCATTCAGCACAGCCGGCATTGTTCCGCCTTCTTTAAGGGAGTCAAAAGCAAGCCTTAAACACTTGAAAACTTCCAGGTCAGGCTTTTCAAATGTCAGACTGCCTATTTCTGAAAGAGAAAGGCTCTTGTAGCTGTTATATGAGCGTTTTGGATAAAAAAGAGCAAACTGTATTGGTACTCTCATGTCCGGAAGTCCAAGCTGAGCAATGGTTGAATGATCACAGAACTCAACACCCGAATGTATTATGCTCTGAGGGTGTACCACAACTTCAATTTGTTCCGGCTCTACGTCGAATAAAAACTTTGCTTCAATAACTTCAAGTCCTTTGTTCATAAGTGTTGCTGAGTCAATGGTGATTTTTTTCCCCATGGACCAGTTAGGATGTTTGAGGGCATCTTCAACTTTGACATTTTTTAAAAGATCAGTGGTTTTTCCCCTGAATGGTCCTCCGGAAGCTGTGAGGACTATTTTATTTATTGATTTTTTGTCATTAGCCATTAGGCTTTGGAAAATTGCGCTGTGTTCGCTGTCAACAGGAAGTATTGGAGCATGATATTGTCTTGCAAGGTTCATTATGTAATCTCCACCTGTTACTAATGTTTCCTTGTTTGCCAGTGCTATAGTTTTTCCCTTTTTTATTGCTGCAACTGTCGGCTTGAGACCTATCATTCCTGATACAGCAGTTACTATTATTTCACTCTTTTCATATTCTGCCGTTGCTATTAATCCGTCCATTCCAGACATTATTTCTGTCTTCATGTTGGATGGAAGAATGTTTTTTAAGGCAGATGCTTTTTCTTCGTTCATTACGCAGCAAAGCATTGGCGAAAATTCAATTATTTGTTCTCTTAAAAGTTCTATGTTGTTATTACCTGTAATTGCGCACACCTTCAGCTCATCTGCATGTTCGCGGACAACATCAAGAGTCTGGGTTCCTATGGAACCGGTGGAACCAAGTATACTTATATATTTCATGGCTTCTCCTTATTGTTTATGTAATTTTTAATTAGTATTTATTTTATGAGTTACATTTTATCACAAAGACTATTACTTGCATAGCAAAATTAGGAAATTGCAATGATGTTCAAAATATTATGCTTACGAATTGTTTTATTTAAAAAAACACTTGTAATAATTTTGAGAACAGTATATCATATAGTATTATATCAAAGTACACGGAGGATAAAATGTTTCAAAGTTATGAAAGCACTAGAAACTCAAATATTCTTTCAACAGCGTCAAAAGCGGTACTGAAGGGCATAGCAGACGACGGCGGCTTGTACGTAATGAGGAATATTGAAGATAAAAATATTGACATAGAACTGCTTCAAGGCAAGAGCTACATAGAAATTGCAGAAGAGATTTTAAGTATGATGCTTGATGATTTTCCAAAAGATAAAGTTAAAGAATGCGTCAAGAATGCATACACAGGCAAATTCAGCACTGATGAAATAACTCCTGTTGTAAAGGCTGGAGATTCATATGTATCAGAACTTTTCCACGGACCTACATCAGCATTCAAGGATGTGGCTTTGTCCATATTGCCGCACCTTTTGACTACAGCATATGATATGAACGATTTGAAGGGTGAGGTAATAATTCTTACAGCAACATCGGGAGACACAGGAAAAGCAGCTCTTGAAGGATTCAAGGATGTAAAGGGTACAAAAATAATTGTGTTTTATCCTGATGGTGGGGTCAGCCAGGTTCAAAAAGCACAGATGGCCACACAGGAAGGAACAAACACATATGTTTGTGCAATAAAAGGAAATTTTGATGATGCCCAGACAGGCGTTAAGAACATATTTGCAAATGAAAATTTAAGAGACGAGCTTGAAAAAAGAAATGAAATGTTTTCATCGGCAAATTCAATAAACATAGGAAGACTCGTTCCGCAAATCGTATATTATTTTTATGCCTACATGAAGCTTGTAGAATCAAATAGCATTAAAATTGGGGACAAGGTTAATTTTGCAGTTCCCACAGGAAATTTCGGAAACATTCTGGCAGGCTATTATGCCAAGAATCTTGGACTCCCTGTAAATAAACTAATTTGCGGATCAAATGAAAACAACGTGCTATATGATTTTATAAGGACTGGAATTTATGACAAAAACAGAGAATTCCACAAAACCATTTCTCCATCCATGGACATTCTTGTTTCAAGCAACCTTGAAAGGCTATTGTACTATGTAAGCGGCAAGGACAACAATACTATAAAAAACTTAATGGAACAGCTTAATACTACTGGAAAGTACGAAGTAAGTGATGAAATGAAAAAAGTCATCAGTGAGGAATTTTACGCTAATTGCGTTTTCAAGAATGAAACTGAAGAAACAATAAAAAATGTATTCGAAAAATACGGATATCTTCTTGACACCCACACAGCTGTTGCATATAAGGTGCTGGAAACATACAAAAATGAAACAAATGATAATACAACGAGCATTGTTTTGTCCACTGCAAGTCCGTACAAGTTTTCAAAAAGTGTGTACGAATCACTTTACCATGAAACAAACAGCGACGAGTTCGAAATAATGCAGGAGCTTTCCGAAAAAACAGGAGTGAAAATACCTGAAAACCTAAAAGGATTAAAGGAAAAGACAGTGCTTCATAAAGAAGTGTGTGAAAAAGATGAAATGGAAATCTACGTGAGAAAAATCGCAATTAAATAGGAGATGAAAATGGTAAGAGTTACTGTACCTGCAACTACAGCAAATATAGGGCCGGGCTTTGACACTTTGGGGCTTGCTCTTAACATGTACAATGTTTACAATTTTGAAGAAATAGAACAAGGGCTTATTATAGAAGGCTGCCCTGATGAATATAATAATGAAGACAACTTGATTTACAAATCATTTGTCATTGCTGCAAAGGAAATGGGAAAAGAAGTAAAAGGTCTTAAAATTTCCATGAATACTGAAATTCCGGTTTCAAGAGGACTTGGAAGCAGCTCAGCCTGCATAGTAGGAGGAGTATATGGAGCCAATGAGCTTCTTCATGGAGGGTTGTCAAAGGATGAACTCTTTAAAATTGCAGTAAAAATTGAAGGACATCCCGATAACATCGCTCCTGCTGTTTACGGTGGACTAACTGCCTCATTAGTGGAGGATGACAAGACTTACTGCATGAAGTACAACTTAAGCGAGAAACTTAAATTTTGCTCCCTCATACCTGACTTTGAAACATCAACATGCGAAGCAAGAAAACTTCTACCTCAGGATGTGACCTTCAAGGATGCGGTTTTTAATATTTCAAGAGCAGCAGTGCTGTTAAAGGCCCTGGAGGAAGGTAACTTTGAAGTAATAAGTGTATCTCTCAAGGACAAACTTCACCAAAAATACAGAAAATCTCTAATTCACCAGTATGATGAAGTGAAAAAAATCTGTATTGAAAATAAATCAGATGCATTTTTCATAAGTGGTTCGGGGCCTACTTTGATGAACATAATTCAAAATCCTGAATTTACAAACAGAATAAAAGTGAGTATAATGAATCTAGAACATAATTGGATTGTCAAGTATCTGGAGGCAGACAAGTATGGAGTGATTGTAGAACAAATATGATGAATAAAAATTATTTTAAATAAAGAGGTGGATTTATGTTAAAGAAGTATTTAATTGTAAGCAAGAAAATATTGCCGGATGTATATGAGAAGGTTATTGAAGCCCGTAACCTGATTAATAACGGCAATGTAAAGGGAATCAGCGAAGCAGTAAAAAAGGTTGGAATAAGCAGGAGCACTTATTATAAGTACAAAGATTATGTTTTTTCTCCTTCTGAGAATTCAATCGGAAGAAAAGCAGTTATTTCCATGATGTTAAGACATGAGAAGGGTGTTCTTTCAAATGTATTGAATTACATGTCGTCAGAAAATGCAAATATACTAACAATAAACCAAAGCATTCCAATTAACGGCAAGGCTTCGGTGAATGTATCATTAGACATTTCTGACATAAGCAAGTCAATTGATGATATCATAACAGAAATGAAATCAATAAAAGGTATAAGTTCTGTAAAACTGTTGTCAATCGAGTAGGAGAAAGCTATGTATGGATTGGTTTTAGAAGGCGGAGGCGCAAAAGGTTCCTACCATGTAGGAGCATACAAGGCTCTTATGGAGCTTGGCGTAGAAATAGGTGGAATTGCAGGAACTTCAATAGGAGCCATAAATGGAGCACTGATGGTTCAGGGGGATTACGAGCTTTTAGAAAAAGTGTGGTACAATGTAAATTCCCATGAACTGTTTGATATTGACGAGAAAGCAATAGATAATATTAAAAATTTCAATCTGCAGGAAATAAATTTTTCCTATCTAATCCACCAGTCAAAGGAAATTTTAAACAACCGCGGGCTTGATACAACAAAAATGAGGGAGCTCTTTGACACGTATGTTGATGAGGATAAAATCAGAAAGTCAAACATCGACTTTGGAATTGTAACAGTCAACATGACAGACAAAAAGCCTCTTGAACTTTATAAAGAAGATATTCCTGAAGGCAAACTTGTTGATTTTCTCTTGGCAAGTGCAAATCTACCTGCTTTCAGGATGGAAGAGATGGACGGCAAGAAATATCTGGACGGTGGATTTTATGACAATCTTCCAATAGGTCTTCTTGCAAAAAAAGGATTCAAAAACATAATTGCCGTAAGGACAATGGCAATAGGAATTGTAAAAAAGGTAAAAACTAAGGACTTAAACATCATCTACATACAGCCTGCCGTAGGTCTGGGTGGAATGCTCGGTTCACTTGATTTCAACAGGGAAAAGGCAGTAGAACTTATTAAGCTTGGATATTACGACACCATGAAGGTTTTCAAACGCCTTAAAGGATACAGATACTACTGCACTCCATATGAAGGTGATTTCATCCAAGTGTTGGTGGATTTTTTGTTACAGCATAAGGAAAAGATTGAAAATATAGGAATAATGCTGGGTTTTGAAGACGTCTACGATGAAAGAATGCTTTTTGAAAAAATACTTCCAAGGGTTGAATCCATCCTTGACATGAAGGGAAAGAACGATTATCAGGACATATTGCTTCGTCTCACGGAAAGAATAGCTGAAAAATATGACATGGAAAGATATAAAATTTATTCAGCCAAGGAATTTATGGAGGTTACTGCAAAGAAGTTTATTGAAAAGCCGCTTCCGTTCACAAAAAATGTTCCTGCATTTGTAAAGAGAAACAAAATATTGTCCCTGGCGGTAAAAGAAGATATAATATCAGAAATTTTCGCAGAAATATTTTTATAAATTAACAATGAAGAATTAAGAGTTAAGAATTAAGAATTAAATGAAAAATCAGGGCGCAAGCCCTGATTTAGTTTTATAATGAGTTGTCGATAATTTACATGTCGCGGTGAAATGTAAATCACGGGTTGTAGGGGAGGACCTCGTGTCCTCCCGAAGATATAAGTTCCTGAATTAATAACAGCGGGCTGGCACAAGACCAGCCCCTACGTAATGATAGTCAATGTTAGTATGAATCAGAGGTTGTCATTTTTTAAAACTCATAACTCTTAATTCTTCACTATTAATTATTAATTATTAAAGTAGTCTGTTATTCCGGCTGCTATTTTTTCAACAACTATATTTTGAAAGCTTGAGTTGTGAATGTTCATTTCTTCCTTTGGATTAGACATGAATCCTATTTCTATTAAAGCTGCCGGAGTCTTTGTTTCCCTTAGGACCTCGTAGTTTCTGTCAAGTATACCGTCTCTGTATACACCGTTAACCGTCACGGCATTTAAATAAATTGATTCAGCTAAATTGTATCCATACTTCTTATCTTTAAAATTCTTTGTGTTGTAGTAAGTTGACAAACCAAAATAATCGCTGTTGTTAAGTGAGTTGTGGTGTATGGAAAGAAGTATGTCGCATCCAAGTTTGTCTGCCATTCGTCCTCTTTCTGAATTTTTTATGTATGTGTCACCGTTTCTGGTGAGATAAACCGTTGCTCCAAGACTTTCAAGCTTTTCTTTAAGCATCAGTGCAACATCCATGTTCACATATTTTTCAAACTTTCCGGTGAAGCTAATACTGCCCGGGTCTTTGCCGCCGTGTCCAGGATCAAGAAGTATTTTTTTGCCTGACAATGGGAGAACTTCCTTTAAATAAGAATTGTTGCACCAGCCCACGTTTCCTTTTTTATCAACAATTTTGTCCCATCCGTTTTCTGTATCAACAACTGTTACGGCTGAGCCTTTTTTTATTGATAGTACTTTTTTGTCTTTTGTTGAAGGGCCTGTCCTTATATTAAGATCATCGGTGGTTTTTTTGTAAGAAACGGTTCCTTCAGAATAATAGTTCATGTTGTATGAAGTAAGCCACGCAGCAACATATCCCAACTGTCCGTCAGGAAGTTTTAATTTAAGCCAGCCGCTTTTTTCTCCACATACTTCAAAACTGTCATATTTGTTTCCTTGTGCAATAACACTTCCGCTGATACTGTCAATATCCCTGATGTTGATGTTGTCATAAAGAAAATATATTTTTTCAGATTCATCATATTCAATATCTGTAAGCCAGCTTGCTATGTAATATTCCTTGCCCTTGTATTCGATTATGTGCCAGCTGTGATATGTATCTATGTATTTTGCCTTTTCTCCTGGCGAAAGCTGTCCCACTTGTTTTGAAGTTGTGGTAGGGGCTGTCCTTATGTTAATCATGTGTTCTGTGTTGTTCTTAACATATTTATCAGCTGGAACAGTAACGAAATATTTTTCAATCCAGCCTGTTTTTCCGTCTTGAGTTTTTACATTGTACCAGTCTTCACTTTCCTTGACTATGGAAATCCTGCTGTTAATTTTCAATGTGTCAACAACGTTTGAGGTATAATTATCGCTTTTGTACAGGGCAATGTTTGAGATGTTCGTGTAGCCGATTTCATCGCCTAGAGCCTCAGGCATTGACAATGCAAGGATAATTGAAGCAAGTAGTAATATTTTTTTCATATTTTACCCCCTTTTTGAATGAATTTAATATTGCTGTCAATGTATGAAAATTATAACATTTATCGACAAAATAAACCATTACAGTTTAATTACATTAAAAAATTGTTCGCGAAAAAATAACTTGATAGTCAACAAACTGTATTATATAATGATTTTAAAGTCACGAGGGGAGAGATTTCTTATGAAACTTTATAATACACTTTCAAGATCTATTGAAGATTTTAAGCCTATAGATGAAAATTTAGTAAAAATGTATACATGCGGACCTACTGTATATAATTATGCTCATTTGGGCAATTTAAGGATGTACATACATGAGGACGTGCTTGAAAAAACTTTGAGATACATAGGTTATCCTGTGAAAAGAGTCATGAACATAACAGACGTGGGACATCTGGAGTCGGATGCCGACGACGGCGAAGACAAAATGCTCAAGGGTGCAAAAAGGGAAAACAAGACTGTGTGGGAAATTGCTCAGCACTACACGGATGCTTTTTTTAGAGACATAGAAAAACTCAACATTAAGAAAGCCGATGTTGTAGCAAAAGCAACAGATTATATAGATCAATACATTGAATTCATTAAAGGACTGGAGAAAAAAGGCTTCACGTACATTGCAAACGGAAATGTGTATTTTGACATAACAAAGGTCGAAAACTACACAAAACTTTCCGGCATGGACCTAGAACAGCTCAGAACTGCTTCCAGGGAAGATGTGGATGTGGATGTTCACAAGAAAAATCCTCAGGATTTTGTTTTATGGTTCACAAAATCCAAGTTTGAAAACCAGGCAATGAAATGGGATTCTCCATGGGGAGTGGGTTATCCGGGCTGGCATATTGAATGCTCGGTAATAAGTCTCGTAAATCTAGGAGAACAAATGGATATTCACTGCGGAGGCGTTGATCACATACCAGTTCACCACACAAATGAAATAGCTCAAACTGAAAGCTATACAGGAAAAGAATGGGTTAAGTACTGGTGGCACGGTGAATTTTTAATTGACAACGATGGAAAAATGAGCAAATCAAGCGGAGAGTTCCTGACACTGTCCCTAGTTGAGAAAAAGGGCTTTAATCCTTTGGCTTACAGATACTTTGTCCTTAACTCTCATTACAGAAAACAGCTTGCATTTTCTTTTGATTCACTTGCTTCAGCAGAAAATGCATACACTAAATTAAAAAGCAGAGTTAAGTCAATAAAAGAAAATGCTGACAACAAACAGGCAAATGAACAGGCAGCTGAAAGATACAAGGAAGAATTCAAAAAATGCCTTGAAGATGATTTAAACACTGCAAATGCCATTACTGTATTGTTTGACATGCTCAAGACTGATGAATTAAATAGCAGCCAGAAATTAGATCTTGTTGCTGATTTTGAAAAAGTTTTGTCTCTTGATTTGTTGAAGGAAGAAACAATTGAAATACACGACGAACTTGCCGAATACATTGAAGAAATGATACAAAAAAGACAGGACGCCAAGAAAAACAAAGACTATCAGCTGGCAGATTCCATAAGAGCAGAGCTTTTGGAAAAGGGAATAGTGCTGGAAGATACAAGACAGGGTGTAAATTGGAAGAAAATAAATTAGAATTTGAAAAAGAAATGCTTGTATCAGCAAGCAAAAAATCATCAAAAAATACGACTATGTATTCACCTGCACAACTAGCTTATGCAGGTGATGCTGTTTATGAGATGCTGGTGAGAAGCTACATCATAAAAAATAACGACATTAACGTAAATAAAATGCACCGCCTCACTGTGAAATTTGTAAAGGCAAAGGCACAGGCTTATATTGTAAGTAAGCTTGACAATGAACTTACAGATGAGGAAAAAACAATTGTAAAAAGAGGAAGAAATGCCAAAGTAACATCATCCCCCAAAAATGCAGAGCTTATGGATTACAGATATGCCACAGGTTTTGAAGCCTTGGTGGGATACTTGTATTTAAATGATGAACTGGACAGGTTGATGGAGCTTTTTGATAAAATTATTGAAATAATTGAAAAGGATGAAGAACATGAGAATAATTGAGGGTAAAAACCCGGTAATGGAAGCGCTTAGAAGCGATGCCCAGATAGATACAATATTAATAAGCAGGGAAGCTGCCCAGGGCTCCATGAACAAAATACTTGAACTTGCCAAGGCAAAGAACATACTGGTTAAAAATGTTGACAAGGCACTTTTAGACAGATTGAGTGAAAACAAAAGACACCAGGGAATCATAGCAGAAGCCATGGAATATGAATACAAGGATATTGATGATATACTTGACTTTGCTAAACAAAGAGGCGAAAAACCTTTTGTTATAATTCTTGATGAAATAACTGACGTTCATAATCTCGGAGCAATAATCCGTACAGCGGAATGTCTGGGAGCACACGGAGTAATCATTCCCAAAAGAAGGGCTGCACAGGTAAACGGAGTTGTTGCAAAATCTTCGGCAGGAGCTGTTGAGTTTCTTCCTGTTGCAAGAGTCACAAACATAGTAAATGCAATTGAAGAACTTCAAAAAAAGGGACTGTGGATTTACGGTGCCGATATGGCAGGTAACAATGTAGGCGATGAAAAATTTGATGTTCCTGTTGGACTTGTCATAGGAAATGAGGGCTCAGGAATAGGCAGGCTTGTAAAAGAAAAATGCGACACTCTTGTAAAAATTCCTATGAAGGGAAAAATCAACTCATTGAATGCATCCTGTGCTGCTTCCATAATAATTTATGAAGTGATGAAGCAAAGGAACATTTAAAATGCCAAGGACTAAAAAAGAATACCTGTTTATTGACGGGTACAACATTATTAATCAATGGCAATATTACAGGGATGTAAAAAACATTGCAAACAGTAGAAACAAACTTATTGAACTTTTAATAGAATACCAGGCATACACAGGACTGAAGGTTATTGTGGTTTTTGACGCGCATCTTGTTAAGGGAAGTCTTGAAAAAACGGAAAGGTATGCAGGCGTTGAAGTTGTTTATACAAAGGAACATGAAACAGCAGACAGCTACATTGAAAAACAGCTTGATAAAATAGGAAGATATGAAAGAGTTCAGGTAGCAACATCTGACAGCGCAATTCAGCAAATAGTCATTTCCAGAGGCGGAACTAGAATTTCTGCTCATGAAATGATATTGGAAATTGAAAACACTAAAAAGGATATAAGAACAAAAACCGAGAAACCTCGACAAAAAGGAACAAATATTGACCTTGTTTTAGACTCTGATACTTTGGAAAAATTGGAAAAGCTCAGAAGAAGCATGTAAGGTGTTGACATTAAATGTAATTGTAGATATAATTTCCATATAATTGAAAGAATTTTGCGGAGGACAGTATGATACCGGTTGTTTTATTTGACAACTATATTTATAACTTTGATGAATATGATAATTTTTCCGATGAAGAGCTGGTAGAAAAGAGAAATGCCGGAGATAAATATGCCGAAGAATGTCTGTATAAAAGATATACATATATAGTCAAGAGAATAACCAGTTCTTTCTTCATTATAGGCGGCGGGAAAGATGATTTGTTCCAGGAAGCAATGATTGGTCTCATTAAGGCAGTTAATAGCTATGATGGAAAATTTGGAGCGAAGTTCAAGACATATGCTGAAGTGTGCGTAAGAAGACAGGTAATTTCTGCCATTAGAAAAACTAGCACTCATATGGTTAAGGGTATTTCTCTGTATGATTATATTGAATCGGAAAACGATTCTAAGGCTTTTGATTATTATTTTAGTTCAGAAAATCTTAATCCAGAAATTGTATACATTAATGAAGAAGAGAAAAACTTATATTATGAACAGGCAAAGAAAATTCTAAGTAGATTCGAAATAGAAGTACTTACGGAATATGAAGAAGGCAAGAGTTACGAGGAAATATCGCAAGTCCTGAACAAGAGCATTAAATCCATAGACAATGCACTGCAAAGAGTTAAAAGAAAAATCTGCAACAACAAAGAAAAAATGTATATGATTAATTGAGGGCGTAAGCCCTTTTATTATGCCATGACCCAAACATTGCAGGTATTCAAATGCAATGAGTTTATATTTGTAGAGCAGCGAGTTTATAAATTTGTGTATGAGACTAGTATCACCTGCTCAAAATGTTCTATAAAATTGCTATTCTGCGATTTTTACTATTGATTTATTTTTACTTTGTTGGTATAATAAATTTTGCTAACAAAGAAGTGACGTAATGCCTATGTAGCTCAGGCGGTAGAGCACTACATTGGTAATGTAGAGGTCGGCAGTTCGAGTCTGCTCGTAGGCTCCAAATCTTATTTAAAAAAATTATAACTCGGGAGGAATAAAATGGCAAAGCAGAAATATGAAAGAACCAAACCACACGTTAACATTGGTACAATTGGCCACGTTGACCATGGTAAGACTACTTTAACAGCAGCAATTACAAAGA
>NZ_CANG01000005.1:0-16892 GCF_000309315.1 Sedimentibacter sp. B4 | reverse complement strand
CGAAAGCTGTTTTTTGTATATATCTAGCGTTACAATAGGTGGTGTCCACGTTCTGAAAAAATTATGATAATTATTGTAACTTTTCTATTGACAAATGTGCCGACATCATTTATCATAATAAAAAACAGCAAAGGCGCTGCAGGATTACCTGCGGCGCCTGTTTTTTTTCCTTTTTAAAGTTGTAGGAAGACCGGGAAATCGAGGGGGATATTATTCCCGGTCAATGCACAAAGACGTGTATATACCTAAAGTATATGCGCGTTTTTTATTATTTGACTAAATTATTAATCAAGGAGGAGTTACTATGTATTCATCAGTAGATACCATTTGGGTATTATTAGGAGCAGCGTTGGTATTTTTCATGCAGGCAGGTTTTGCAATGGTAGAAACAGGATTTACAAGAGCAAAGAATGCAGGGAACATCATAATGAAAAATACGCTGGATTTTACTATTGGTTCAATTGCATTCTGGATTCTTGGGTTTGGATTGATGTTTGGAGCAACAAATTTTGGTTTAGTGGGAACACCGGATTTTTTTGTAAGAGGTGATTATTCTTCAACAGTTCCTACAATGGCATTTTTCATTTTTCAGACTGTTTTTTCTGCAACTGCTGCAACAATAGTTTCGGGAGCCATGGCAGAAAGGACAAAGTTTGTTTCTTACTGCATATACAGTCTTATGATAAGTGCCTTAGTATATCCTGTGTCAGGTCATTGGATATGGGGAGGCGGATGGCTTTCTAATCTTGGTTTTCACGATTTTGCAGGCTCAACTGCAGTGCATATGGTTGGAGGGATTGCGGCCTTCCTTGGAGCAAAGGCATTAGGACCCCGCATAGGCAAGTATGAGAAAGATGGAAAACCAAATGCAATTCTTGGACACAACCTTACCATAGGAGCGCTTGGAGTTTTTATTCTTTGGTTTTGCTGGTTTGGATTTAACGGAACTTCTACAGTTTCAATGACAGGTGATGAAGCAATTGTTTCTGCTTCCACAATTTTTGTAACTACTAACATGGCAGCAGCTGTGGCAACTACATCGGCTATGATAATTACCTGGATAAGATATAAAAAACCTGATGTGTCCATGACACTCAATGCTTCACTTGGAGGGCTTGTTGCCATAACAGCAGGCTGTGACGTTGTTTCTGTTGCAGGTGCAGCAGCAATTGGACTTATTTCATCACTTATAATTATATTCAGCATAGAATTTCTGGACAAGAAATTAAAAATTGATGACCCGGTTGGAGCAGTTGCTGTTCATGGAATGTGCGGTGCTGCAGGAACAGTGATGGTTGGCATATTTGCCCTAGACGGAGGATTACTTTACGGAGGAGGAGCCGGAATGCTGCTTGTTCAAACAGCAGGAGTTTTAGCTGTTGGCCTCTGGGTTTTAGCAACAATGACAACAGTGTTCAAAGTAATAGATGTAACCGTGGGACTTCGTGTTTCTGAAGAAGAAGAAATTACAGGGCTTGATATAATGGAACACGGACTTATCAGTGCTTATGCTGATTTCATGCCCGCACTTTCCGCTGTGAGTTCATATACAGGTTACTCTCAGACTCCTATTCATATAGTAAGAAACGAAGCTCCTGTTCTAGTTGAGGAACCGACAAAATCTAAAGCATCAAAATCCGCGAAGCTTACTAAGATTGTAATCATAATCAATCAAAACAAATTCCAGGCTCTGAAGGAAGCCATGAACAAAATTGAAATCACAGGAATGACGGTGACAAATGTGCTTGGCTGTGGAGTTCAAAAGGGTTATCACGAATACTACAGAGGTGTAAGGGTTGATATGAACCTTCTTCCTAAAATTCAAGTTGAAATAGTTGTGAGCAAGGTACCTGCAAGACTTGTAATTGAAAAAGCAAAGGAAGTTTTACATTCAGGTGGAATAGGTGACGGTAAAATATTTGTATATGACGTTGAAAATGCCGTGAAAATAAGAACAGGCGAAGAAGGTTATGACGCTTTGCAGGACGATGACATAAGCCTGGAAGAAAATAAAATAAAATTTAATGAAAAAGTATTGACAGATGTTGTTTAATAATTTATAATTAATTGTTGTTAATAAAAGAAGCTTTTGCTTTAGCAGGGGCTTTTTTTAATGGATTATTATTAATTTAATTTTGATGTGCCAAAAAAATGTTGACAGTTAAAATTAATTATGATATCTTAATTAGGATAATGGGTCTTATGAACAAATAAGTTCTTGGAGGTGTAAAATGAGAGTAGCAGTTAAGTTAGCTTGTACAGAATGTAAACAAAGAAATTACGATACAGAAAAAAACAAGAGAGAAAATCCTGAAAGAATAGAACTAAACAAATATTGCAAATTCTGTAAAAAGCATACTCTTCACAAGGAAACAAAATAACCGTATTGAGGTGTTGGTAAATGTCTAATAGAGAAAATGAAAATCCAAAATTTACAGCTCGTGTAAGTAATTATTTCAAGGGTGTTAAATCAGAATTAAAAAAAGTTAATTGGCCTACAAAAAAGGAATTAACAAATTATACTGTTGTGGTACTTGCTACTACATTTGCTATGACACTTGTAATTTGGGGATTGGATCTCATATTCCAGAATTTGGTTTCATTGATTGTTTAAGAAGGAGTAATGCGAGTATGAAGCAAGAGTCACAAGGATCAAGATGGTATGTCGTTCATACATATTCGGGACATGAGAACAAAGTAAAAGCTAATATCGAAAAGCTTGTTGAAAACAGAGAGATGCAAGATATAATTTTCGAGGTTAGAGTGCCGGTTGAAGAAGTACCTGAAGTTAAAAACGGCAAGAAGAAGATTAAAGAAAGAAAAATGTTCCCCAGCTATGTTATCATTAAAATGATAATGACTGATGAGTCTTGGTATCTTGTTAGAAACACAAGAGGAGTTACCGGCTTCGTGGGTCCGGGATCAAAACCTGTTCCTTTGACAGATGAAGAGGTAAAAGCACTGGGTGTTGTTGAAAGACTTCCTGCGATCGAACTTGTACCGGGAGATACCATCAAAGTGAAAGAAGGACCATTTGAGGATTTCATTGGTGCTGTTGAAAGCATCAGTCAAGAAAAAAGAAAAATTAAAGCTTTTGTATCAATGTTTGGAAGAGAAACTCTTATCGAACTTGATTATGACCAGATTGAAAGAGTCTAAGACTTTTCAATAGATACATGCGTTTACGTATGAAGGAGGTGCAATGATATGGCTAAAAAAGTAACGGCTTTAGTTAAGCTGCAGATACCAGCAGGAAAAGCGACTCCAGCTCCACCAGTTGGTACAGCGTTAGGACCTCATGGTGTGAATATAATGGGATTTTGTAAAGAATTTAATGCTAGAACAGCTGATCAAGCAGGTATGATAATACCAATAGTATTGACTGTTTATCAAGATAGATCATTTACATTTATCACAAAAACTCCACCTGTGGCAGTTTTAATTAAAAAAGCAGTAGGTATTGAAAGCGGTTCAGGCGAACCAAACAAAAAGAAAGTAGCAACACTTTCTAAAGCAAAATGCGAAGAAATCGCAAAGTTAAAGATGCCAGATTTAAATGCTAATACTATTGAAGCAGCAATGAGCCTTGTGGCTGGAACTGCAAGAAGTATGGGTGTTGTGGTAGAAAAATAACACGTAGGCACTGTGGGAGGCCGTGAGGCTGCATGACCACAAAGGAGGTTAACAACATGCCAAAAAGAGGAAAGAAATATCAAGACAGTATGAAATCAATTGACAAATTGAAATTATACGATTTAGAAGAAGCTGTAGAAGTAATGCTTGGTACAGCAAAAGCTAATTTTGACGAGACTATTGAAGCTCACGTTAAATTAGGCGTAGATTCAAGACACGCAGATCAACAAGTTAGAGGCGCTGTAGTTCTACCGCACGGAACTGGTAAAGTTGTACGTGTATTGGTATTTGCAAAAGGCGATAAAGCTAAAGAAGCTCAAGAAGCTGGTGCAGATTACGTAGGTGAAGCTGAATTGGCTGACAGAATTCAGAGGGAAAACTGGTTTGATTTTGACGTTGTAATCGCAACTCCAGATATGATGGGCGTTGTTGGTAGACTGGGTAGAGTATTGGGACCTAAAGGTTTAATGCCAAACCCTAAATCAGGTACAGTAACTTTTGATGTAGCTAAAGCTATTCAGGAGATTAAAGCAGGTAAAGTTGAATACAGACTTGATAAAACAAACATTATTCACGTTCCTGTTGGAAAGAAATCTTTCGGTACTCAGAAATTAGTTGACAACTTAAAGGTTGTTATGGAAGCCATCGTTAAGGCTAAACCAGCAGCTGCAAAAGGTAAATACTTGAAGAGTGTTGCCATAGCAAGCACAATGGGACCTGGCGTTAAGCTGAACACAACTAAATTAATGGATTAGTACTGACTTAAGAACTAATATAAACTCAAAATTGAATAAAATACCGCAGACAGCTGGTACTCACAGAGTTTAATATCCAGCCGAGGTTGAAATTATAGATTAAATAATTTCTCTTCGTCTGCGGAGGGATTTTTTTATTACTGCGTAACAGTTGAAGGAGGTGTAACCGGACATGAATCAAACAGTGTTGGAACAGAAAAAACAAGTCGTTAGTGACATTACTGAAAAGCTTAGAAGTGCCAAATCAGTTGTATTGGTAGAATACAAAGGGTTGACAGTTGAAAAAGCTACTGAGTTAAGAAACAAATGCAGAGAAGCAGGCGTTGAATACAAGGTATACAAAAACACTTTAATGCGTTTTGCATTTGAAGAGTTAGGATATAAAGACATCACTCCAAGCTTGGAAGGACCAAATGCCATAGCTATATCATTTAATGATGAAATATCCGCAGCTAAGGTTACAAATGACTTTGCAAAGACAAGCAATGAAACAGTTGTAATTAAAGCTGGTATTGCTGAAGGCAAAGTAATGAATGCTGATGAAGTAAAAGCATTGGCAAGCGTACCACCAAGAGAAATTCTTCTTGGTCAGTTGGCTGGCGTATTGCAAGGAAACATCAGAAATCTTGCTTATATGCTTGATCAGATATCAAAGAAAAACGAAGAAGTTGCATAAGATGCCCTAACCCCCGTTTTTCAGAGTGTTTTTTCTGAAAAATGGTTGGTAGGTCATTCGCAACGAAATCCCAATTTATGCGACGTAAGGAGCAAATAAATTGGTGATTGAGACTGCGAGCAAGATATCAAACAATTAAACAATTAAAAATTTAAAATTATAACATGAATCCATAGGAGGTATATTAAAATGGCAAGTGAAAAAATCACAAACTTTGTTGAAGAAATAAAGAAGTTATCAGTATTAGAATTAAATGAATTAGTAAAAGCAATCGAAGAAGAATTTGGTGTATCAGCAGCTGCTCCAGTAGCAGTAGCAGGTGGTGCAGCAGGTGCAGCAGCTCCTGTTGAAGAAGAAAAAACTGAATTCGACGTTGTTCTTACAAGTGCAGGCGCAGGAAAAATCAAAGTTATAAAAGTAGTAAGAGAATTAACAGGTCTTGGCTTGAAAGAAGCTAAAGATGCAGTTGATGGAGCACCTACTACATTGAAGACTGGTGTTTCTAAAGAAGATGCTGACAAGATGAAAGCTGCTTTGGAAGCTGAAGGCGCAACTGTAGAAATTAAATAGTTTATTGACAATTAAAAAAAAGACTTTACTAATTGTAAAGTCTTTTTTGCTCATTAAGAAAAAATCAGAATATTTTTTTCTTATATGCAAATAATACCAAATGTGTGCTAAAAAAATAAAAAAAATCACAAAAACCATTGACATAAAAAATATTTGGTGATATTATTATATATTGCCATGAGCATATAATGTTGGCATAGAATTTGTATGCTGACAAAAAATTATTAAACTAAGGGGTGAAAAAATGCCGCATCCTGTGAAAATAGGTAATAGAGTGAGAATGTCTTACTCTAAGATTGATGAAGTTTTAGAATTGCCGGATTTGATCGAAGTACAGAAAAAATCCTATGAATGGTTCTTAAACGAAGGTTTGAAGGAAGTATTTGACGATATTTCACCAATTGAGGATTACACTGGCAATTTGATTCTGGAGTTTGTTGATCATTCTTTATATGGTGAACCAAAGTTCAGCCAGGTAGAATGTAAAGAAAGAGATTCAACATTTTCAGTACCGTTAAAACTAAAAGTAAGGCTGATCAACAAGGAAACGGGAGAAATTAAAGAGCAAGAAGCATTTATGGGTGAGTTTCCGCTCATGACTGAAAAGGGTACGTTTATAATCAATGGAGCAGAACGTGTTATAGTTAGTCAGTTGGTTAGATCGCCTGGAGTGTATTACAACATGAACAGGGATAAAGTCGGTAAAGAATTGTATGAAGCCACTCTGATTCCAAATAGAGGTGCTTGGCTTGAATATGAAACTGACTCTAATGATATTATATATGTAAGAGTCGACCGTACAAGAAAACTGCCAGCCACAGTGCTTGTTAGAGCCATGGGGCTTTCTTCTAATTCACAGATCATTGAAACATTAGGAGAAACTGAGCAGCTTTTAAAAACTCTTGAAAAGGACAACACTGCAAATACAGAAGAAGCTTTAATTGAAATTTATAAAAGATTGAGACCAGGAGAACCTCCTACACTTGACAGCGCTTCGTCTTTGATTAATTCATTGTTTTTTGACCCAAAAAGATATGACTTAGCAAAAGTCGGAAGATACAAATTTAATAAAAAGCTCAGCTTAGAAAACAGAATTATTGGCAAAAAAGCAGCAGAAAATATTATTGACAAGGAAACTGGCGAAATTCTCGTAAACAAGGATGAAGTAATCAGTGCCGAAGCAATAGATAAATTGGAAGCAGCCGGAATTTTTGCTGTTGAAATTTATAACTCTGAAGATAAAGTAACTAAAGTATTAAGCAACAAGTTTGTTAATCCAAGAGTATTTGGATTGGATATAGATTTTGATAAATTGGGTCTTAAGGAACGAATTTTCTATCCTGCAATGAAAAAGATACTGGAAGAAAACAGTTCAACAGAAGACATTGAAAGAGCAATAATAGATAATATGAAGGAACTTTCTCCAAGACATATTATCGTTGATGATATGATTTCCTCTGCAAACTATCAATATGGATTGTTTAAAGGAATAGGCAGCACTGATGACATAGACCATCTTGGAAACAGAAGAATAAGAAGCGTTGGCGAACTTCTTCAGAACCAAGTTAGAGTTGGTTTGTCAAGAATGGAAAGAGTAGTAAGAGAAAGAATGACAATTCAGGACGTTGATGTTGTAACACCTCAGGTTCTTATAAACATCAGACCGGTTTCTGCTGCCATAAAAGAATTCTTTGGCTCAAGCCAGTTGTCACAGTTCATGGACCAGACAAACCCATTGGCTGAACTTACTCATAAAAGAAGAATGTCAGCTCTTGGACCGGGCGGTCTCTCAAGAGACAGAGCAAGTTTTGAAGTCCGTGACGTTCACCATTCTCATTACGGCAGAATGTGTCCTATAGAAACCCCTGAAGGTCCAAACATAGGTTTGATAACTTCATTGGCTACTTATGCAAGAATAAATGACTACGGCTTCCTTGAATCTCCTTACAGAAGAATAAACAAGGAAACAGGCCAGGTTACAGACATAATAGATTATATAACTGCTGACATAGAAGACACAAAAATAATAGCTCAGTCAAATGAACCTTTGAATGAAGACGGCACATTTGCAAACCAACGTGTTGTTGTAAGAGGTATTGACGGCATCAATGAAATCGTGTCAAGAGACATGGTTGATTACATGGAAGTTTCTCCTAAGCAGGTAATTTCCATAGGAACAGGAATGATTCCGTTCCTTGAAAACGACGATGCTAACCGTGCCCTAATGGGTTCAAACATGCAAAGACAGGCAGTGCCTTTGTTGATTACTGAAGCTCCTGTTATAGGAACAGGTCTTGAGTACAAGGCAGCAAAAGACTCAGGTGCAGTTATTGTTGCTGAACATGACGGTGTAGCACTATCTGTTACTGCTTCTGAAATTCTCATTAAAAGAAATGACAATGGAATGATAGACAAGTATCCGCTTCTCAAGTTCAAAAGATCAAACAGCGGTACTTGCGTAAATCAAAGACCTATTATATATAAAGGCGACGATGTTAAACGAGGACAGATCATTGCAGACGGTCCTTCAACTGAAAACGGAGACATGGCAATCGGAAAGAATCTTCTCATAGGCTTCATGACCTGGGAAGGATACAACTACGAGGATGCTATGCTCTTGAATGAAAAACTTGTTATGGAAGATGTCCTCACTTCTGTTCATATTGAGGAATATGAATCTGAAGCAAGAGACACAAAGCTTGGTCCTGAAGAAATCACAAGAGACATTCCTAATGTGGGCGATGATTCTCTCAAGGATCTGGACGAAAGAGGAATTATCCGAATCGGCGCCGAAGTTAAGGCAGGAGATATTCTGGTTGGAAAAGTTACTCCAAAGGGAGAAACTGAACTTACAGCAGAAGAAAGACTGTTAAGAGCAATATTCGGAGAAAAGGCAAGAGAAGTAAGAGATACTTCACTTAAAGTTCCTCACGGAGAAACAGGTATAATTGTAGATGTAAAAGTGTTTACTAGAGAAAATGGCGATGAATTAAGTCCTGGAGTAAGTAAGCTTGTACGTGTATATATTGCAACCAAACGTAAAATAAACGTAGGGGATAAGATGTGCGGTAGACACGGTAACAAAGGGGTTATTTCACGTATTATGCCTGAAGAAGATATGCCATACTTGCCGGATGGCACTCCTTTACAGGTAGTGTTAAATCCGCTGGGCGTTCCTTCACGTATGAATATTGGTCAGGTGCTTGAAGTGCATTTGGGAATGGCAGCAAAAAAACTGGGTTGGCATGTGGCAACTCCTGTATTTGACGGCGCAGCTGAAGACGACATTTGGAATGCTCTTGAAATGGCAGGTTATCCAAGAAGTGGTAAAATTGAACTTAGAGACGGACGAAGCGGTGATTATTTTGACGGACCTGTAACTGTTGGTTACATGTATATGCTTAAACTTCACCACCTTGTTGACGACAAGATACATGCTCGTTCAACAGGACCTTACTCACTGGTTACACAGCAGCCACTTGGAGGTAAGGCGCAGTTCGGAGGACAAAGATTCGGAGAAATGGAAGTTTGGGCTCTGGAAGCATATGGAGCAGCTCATACACTGCAGGAAATTCTTACTGTTAAATCAGACGATGTTAACGGAAGAGTTAAAACATATGAAGCCATTGTCAAAGGTGAAAATATTCCTGAACCGGGAATCCCTGAATCATTCAAGGTACTTGTAAAAGAATTACAGAGTTTGGCTCTTGATATTAAGATAATTACCAGTGAGCAGGACGAAGTTGAAATAGTTGATACTATGGATAATGAAGATGAAGTACTGGTAGAAGCTGAAAACCTCGGCGACATGAAATATGTTGAAGCAGAAGGAATGATTGAAGTAGACATAGATGGTGCTGAGATTGATGAAGATATCGACGATATTGCGATTGACGATGATGAAGAAGTTGACGGGTTAAATATAATTGAAGATATCGACGATATTGATATCTTTGACGATGCTGACATAGATATTGATGATGATTATGACAGCGAAGATGATTTTTAAATACAAGGACCAATTGATAATTAAATTATAATGAAGGGAGC
Organism: Sedimentibacter sp. B4; assembly: GCF_000309315.1. Taxonomy (NCBI): domain Bacteria; kingdom Bacillati; phylum Bacillota; class Tissierellia; genus Sedimentibacter; species Sedimentibacter sp. B4. Next base: position 7,208 of record NZ_CANG01000005.1, on the reverse strand, counting down.
GAACTCCTTGGTAGATTACAATAATTTCGAATCAATAAGAATAGCTTTAGCTTCTCCTGATAAAATCAGACAATGGTCAAGAGGGGAAGTTAAAAAGCCCGAAACAATAAATTACCGAACATTAAAACCAGAAAAAGATGGTCTTTTCTGTGAAAAAATATTTGGACCAACAAAGGACTGGGAGTGTCACTGCGGAAAATACAAAAGGGTCAGATACAAGGGAGTTGTATGTGACCGCTGCGGAGTTGAAGTTACAAAAGCAAAAGTAAGAAGAGAAAGAATGGGTCATATTGAGCTTGCTGCTCCTGTATCCCATATCTGGTATTTCAAAGGTATACCATCCAGACTTGGTCTTATTCTTGACATGTCTCCAAGAGCACTTGAAAAAGTTTTATACTTTGCACAATATGTTGTTACTGAAGCCGGTGACACATCATTGTCAGAAAAGCAGCTCTTGAGTGAAATGGAATACAGAGAGTACAAAGATCACTACAAAAATGCTTTCAAAGCTGAAATGGGCGCTGAAGCTATTAAAAAACTGCTTGAAAAAATAGATCTTGAAAAAGAAGCAGCAGAACTTAAAAGTCAGTTGAAAGACAGCAAGGGACAGAAAAAAATCAGAATAACAAGAAGACTCGAAGTAATTGAAGCCTTCAGAGTATCAGGAAACAGACCGGAGTGGATGATTCTTGACGTTATTCCTGTAATTCCTCCTGAACTCAGACCTATGGTTCAGCTTGACGGAGGCCGTTTTGCAACATCAGACTTAAACGACCTTTACAGAAGAGTAATAAACAGAAACAACCGTCTGAAAAGACTTCTTGATCTTGGAGCACCTGACATAATCGTCAGAAATGAAAAAAGAATGCTCCAGGAAGCTGTTGACGCATTAATAGACAACGGCAGACGCGGAAGACCTGTAACAGGTCCTGGAAACAGACCGCTTAAATCATTGTCTGACATGCTTAAGGGTAAACAAGGACGTTTCAGACAAAACCTCCTTGGAAAGCGTGTTGACTACTCCGGCCGTTCAGTTATAGTTGTAGGTCCGGAACTTAAATTCCATCAGTGCGGTCTTCCTAAGAAAATGGCTCTTGAACTTTTCAAACCATTTGTTATGAAGAAGCTTGTTGAAAACGGCACTGCACACAACATTAAAAGTGCCAAGAAAAAAGTTGAAAAAGTTGACAATGCAGTATGGGATGTATTGGATGAAATAATAAAAGACCACACTGTAATGCTTAACCGTGCACCCACACTGCACAGACTTGGTATTCAGTCTTTCGAACCTGTATTGGTTGAAGGAAAAGCCATAAAGCTGCACCCGCTTGTTTGTACTGCTTACAACGCAGACTTCGACGGCGACCAGATGGCTGTTCACGTTCCACTGTCAGTTGAGGCGCAGGCAGAATCAAGATTCTTAATGATGTCAGTAAACAACATCCTTGCACCTAAGGACGGAAGACCAATAACAACTCCTACACAGGACATGGTTCTTGGAAGTTATTACATGACCCTTGAAATTGAAAATTCAAAGGGAAGCGGAATGGTTTTCAAGGATTATGAAGAAATGATGGTTGCATACTTCAACAAGGTTGTTGATTTGCATGCAAGAGTCAAAGTAAGAACTACTGTTGACGGAGAAACAAGATTAGTTGAATCAACAGTGGGAAGATTCATATTCAATGAAAATATTCCACAGAATTTGGGATTTGTAAACAGAGAAAAAGATAAATTTTCTCTTGAAATAGACAAGACTGTAACAAAGAAGCACTTGGAAGAAATAATCTACAGATGTTTCAGACGTTACGGTAATTCAGACACAGCAGATGTACTTGACGGAATCAAGTCAAAAGGCTACAGATATTCAACCGTAGGAGCAATAACAGTTTCAGTAAGCGACATCACAGTTCCTGAAGAAAAGAAAATGCTTATTGAAAAAGCTGAAAAGCAAGTTATCGACTATGAGAAGAAATATCGAAGAGGTCTGATGACTGATGAAGAAAGATACGAAAATGTTATAAAAATTTGGAACCAGACAACTGAAGATGTTACAGAAGCACTTATGAGCAGCCTCGATCCATTAAACAGCATTTACATCATGTCTGTATCAGGAGCCCGTGGTGGTCGTAACCAGATTAAACAGCTTGCCGGTATGCGTGGTCTTATGGCCAGTGCAACAGGTAAGACAGTTGAGGTTCCGGTTAAGTCAAACTTCCGTGAAGGTCTTTCAGTGCTTGAGTTCTTCCTTTCAGCTACTGGAGCTCGTAAAGGTTTAACAGACACAGCTCTTAGAACAGCAGACTCTGGATACCTAACAAGAAGACTTGTTGACGTAAGCCAGGATGTAATCATTAGAGAAGTTGACTGCCGAACTACAGATGGCATTGAAGTTGAGTCATTTATAGACGGAAAAGAAGTTATAGAAGAAATGAGTGAAAGATGCGCCGACAGATTTGCATCAGGAGACATTGTTCATCCTGAAACTGGCGAAATAATGGTTAAAGCCGGTGAATTCATATCTGAAGATGCAGCTAAGAAAATACAGGATTCAGGAATTAAAAAGGTTAAGGTAAGATCAGTGCTCACTTGCAAAACACCTCACGGCGTTTGTGCAAAATGCTACGGAACTAACCTTGCAACAGGAAAGCTTGTTCACGTGGGAGCTGCAGTTGGTATCATAGCAGCCCAGTCAATAGGTGAACCTGGTACACAGCTGACAATGCGTACGTTCCATACAGGCGGTATTGCAGCTGCAGCAGACATCACACAAGGTTTGCCTCGTATCGAAGAGCTTTTCGAGGCGAGAAAGCCAAAAGGTCAGGCAATCATAACAGAAATACCGGGCCGTGTGACAGTAACTGAAAAGATTCATAAAAGAGAAGTAACAATTACAAACAACGACAACATGGAAAGCAAGACTTACCTGATACCATATGGTTCAAAGATTCTTGTTACAGAAGGCGATTATCTTGAAGCCGGAGATAAAATTACAGACGGTTCAATCAATCCGCATGACATCTTGAACATTAAGGGTATGAAGGCTCTGGAAGCTTACATACTCATGGAAGTTCAAAGGGTTTATAGAATGCAGGGTGTTGATATTTCCGACAAGCACGTTGAAGTAATAATCAGACAGATGGTTAACAAGGTTCGTATTGAAGAAGCTGGAGATACAACACTTCTTCCGGGAAGTCTCGTATCAAAGGTTGATTTCAACACTCAAAATGATGCTGTTCTTGCTGAAGGCAAAGAGCCTGCAACAGGTGAGGTTGCACTTTTGGGTATCACAAAATCTTCTCTTGCTACAGATTCATTCCTTGCTTCAGCATCGTTCCAGGAAACAACAAGAGTGTTGACTGATGCTGCTACAAAGGGAAAAGTTGATAATCTTCTGGGACTTAAAGAAAATGTAATCATCGGTAAACTTATACCTGCCGGTACAGGAATGAAAAAATACAGAAACATAGGAATAACTACCGATGACGTTGAAGTTGAGGAAGAAGAAGCTTTAGAAGAATAAATGTAAAAATAAAAAAATATTTGACATCTTAAAACTAAGATGATAGAATACTTTAGTGTTTTAATCCTTAAATGAATTAATAAGCTTGGTTCATGGGGATTCCCATGAACCAAGAATTTGTTAATAAATAGGTGATTATATGAATACAGAGAAAAGAATAGTAATAGGAAAGAAGCAGACTTTGAGGGCTTTGACGAGAGACGAAGCTGAAAAGATTTATATATCAAAGGATGCTGATTTGCATGTTACTAAACCCATCGAAGATGTTTGTAAGGAAAAAGATATTGAAATAATATATTTTGACAACATGAAGGACCTTGGGACATCTGTGGGTATCAATGTAAACGCAGCGGCTGCTGCCGTTTTAAAATAAACAATAGACAATATTGTAAGGAGGTGCACGAATGCCATCAATAAACCAGTTAGTGAGAAAAGGAAGACAAGAAGTAACATACAAATCCAATTCTCCAGCATTGAATGTAAGCTATAACACACTTCAAAAGAAGATGAATGAAACAAATTCACCTCAAAAAAGAGGAGTATGCACATCAGTTAAGACTGTAACACCTAAGAAACCAAACTCAGCATTAAGAAAAATTGCCAGAGTTAAGTTAACAACAGGTGTTGAAGTTACTGCATACATCCCAGGAGTAGGCCACAACTTACAGGAACACAGCGTTGTTCTTATAAGAGGCGGTAGAGTTAAAGACTTACCAGGGGTTAGATACCACATAATAAGAGGTACCCTTGACACAGCTGGTGTTGCAAAAAGAAAACAATCTAGATCCAAGTATGGAGCTAAGAGAGAAAAAGTTAAAAAATAACTAGACGATATCCGGCACACAATGCAGGGTTATGATGCTGCAATCGCGCCATAATATATATAATGCATTTTGTGCACTACGGCATGAATTATTGTCGAGTACCTGTGAATTAAATTTTATTATTAAGGAGGGAAGTAAAGTGCCAAGAAAAGGTCACATACCTAAAAGAGAAGTGATGGAAGATCCAATCTATAAAGATAAGGTCGTTTCCAAATTGATTAACCAACTTATGTATGATGGAAAAAAGGGCGTTGCTCAAACAATCGTATATGATGCATTTGACATTATAAAAGAGAAGACAGGTGAAGAACCAATAGAGGTGTTCACTAAAGCAATGAATAACATCATGCCAGTTCTTGAAGTTAAAGCAAGAAGAGTCGGCGGTGCCACTTATCAGGTGCCAATAGAAGTTAGACCAGAGAGAAGACAAACTTTGGGATTAAGATGGCTTGTAGGCTATGCTCGTAAAAGAGGAGAAAAGACTATGCGTGAAAAGCTTGCAAAAGAATTAATGGATGCAGCTAACAACGTAGGAGCCAGCGTTAAGAAAAGAGAAGATACACATAAAATGGCAGAAGCTAACAAAGCATTTGCACATTTCAGATGGTAATATGCTTAATTTAAGTAAAGAACTTAACTTAGCAGCGTGAAGGAGGTTAAAATGAGTAGAGAATATTCTTTGGAAAATACCAGAAATATTGGTATCATGGCGCATATTGATGCGGGAAAAACTACAACTACTGAAAGAATCCTGTTCTATACCGGGAAGATTCATAAAATTGGAGAAACTCATGAAGGTGCATCTCAGATGGACTGGATGGAGCAAGAGCAGGAAAGAGGAATTACAATAACTTCAGCTGCTACTACTTGTCATTGGAAAGATGTAAGAATAAACATTATAGATACACCAGGCCACGTAGACTTTACAGTTGAAGTTGAAAGATCATTGAGAGTACTTGATGGTGCTGTAACAGTATTTGATGCTAAAATGGGGGTTGAACCTCAGTCAGAAACTGTTTGGAGACAGGCAGATAAATATGGTGTACCAAGAATTTGTTTAATAAACAAAATGGATAAAATGGGTGCTGATTTCTTCTATTCAGTCGGAACAATCATTGACAGATTAAAAGCTAATGCTGTTCCAATTCAGTTGCCTATCGGTGTTGAAGAAAACTTCAGAGCTATCATAGATTTAGTTGAAATGAAGACTATAAACTATGGCAATGATGAAGGAACAGATATCACTATTACAGAAATACCAGAAGAATATGTTGATCAAGCAAATGAATACAGAGAAAAATTAGTTGAAGCTGTAGCCGATACTGATGAAACATTGATGGAAAAATACTTAAACGGTGAAGAAATCACTGTTGAAGAATTAAAAAAAGCAATAAGAATTGCTACAACCAATGTTCAGATAATTCCTGTACTTTGCGGTACAGCATATAAACATAAAGGTGTTAGACTGATGTTGGATGCAGTATTAGATTACTTGCCAAGTCCAGTTGACGTACCACAGATGAAAGGTTTTGATCCTGACACTAAAGAAGAAGTTGAAGTGCATATTGCAGATGATGCTCCTTTGGCAGCGTTGGCATTTAAGATCATGACTGACCCATTCGTTGGAAAATTGACTTTCTTTAGAATTTATGGCGGAACTTTAGAATCAGGAAGTTACGTTCTGAATTCCACTAAGAATAAAAAAGAGAGAATTGGCCGTATACTTCAGATGCATGCTAACAAGAGAGAAGAAATTAAAACATCTTATTCGGGAGACATAGAAGCAGCGGTAGGTTTAAAGTTCACTACAACAGGAGATACGTTGTGTGATCCTGACCATCCGGTAGTATTGGAATCTATGGAATTCCCTGACCCAGTTATAGAAGTAGCAATTGAACCTAAGACTAAGGCAGGACAAGAAAAAATGGGTATCGGCCTTCAGAAGCTTGCTGAAGAAGACCCGACATTCAAGACATATACAAATCCTGACACTGGTCAGACAATTATAGCAGGAATGGGCGAGCTTCATTTGGAAATCATCGTTGACAGACTCTTAAGAGAATTCAAGGTTGAAGCAAATGTTGGTAAGCCACAAGTTTCTTACAAAGAAACAATTACAGGAACATCTGATGTTGATATGAAGTATGCAAGACAGTCCGGTGGTAAAGGACAATACGGTCATGTTAAAATCACTATGGAACCTCTTGAAGCAGGCAAAGGTATTGAATTTGTCAATGCTATTGTCGGCGGAGCAATTCCTAAGGAATATATTCCAGCAGTTGAAGCCGGTATAAGAGGCGCAGCTGAAAACGGTGTTCTTGCAGGATATCCGGTACTTGATTTCAAAGTTACATTGTATGATGGATCATACCATGAAGTTGACTCTTCAGAAATGGCATTTAAGATTGCCGGTTCTATGGCTTTCAAGGAAGCTATGAGAAAGGCTTCACCAGTATTGATGGAACCATATATGAAAGTTGAAGTAACAACTCCTGAAGATTACTTAGGAGATGTTATGGGAGACATTAGTTCTAGAAGAGGAAGAGTTGAAGGATTCTCTGACAGAAGCGGAGTTAAGATTGTAGATGCATATGTTCCATTATCAGAAATGTTTGGATATGCAACTGTTCTTCGTTCCATGAGCCAGGGTAGAGCAGCTTATTCAATGGAATTCCACCACTTTGAAAGAGTTCCAAACAGCGTAGCTGAAAAAATAACACAACAACAACAATAATAAATAAATTATGGAGGAAACAAAATGGCAAAGCAAAAATTTGAAAGAAATAAACCCCATGTTAACATTGGTACAATCGGCCACGTTGACCATGGTAAGACTACTTTAACAGCAGCAATTACAAAAA
>NZ_CANG01000006.1:0-29363 GCF_000309315.1 Sedimentibacter sp. B4 | reverse complement strand
AAATATGTTGAAATTATAAGTTTTATTTTGGTAATTTCTAAGATTCAAACGGGAAGGGTTAGAGTGTATTCGTTGTGTTCAATAAATATTACTTATGCGATAGTTATAAATATACATGAAAGAGTTTGCTAAAACATTAAGCGGATTTTATCGTTAGTGCGTTTTTCCTTTTAAATATTTTTTTACATTTATATGTATTATGTTCATTCATAAATAAGTTGTGGTTCCTTGATTTATATATTGGACAATCTTTCCTCGCAAAGGCGTTAAAATAAGTTTTGGCACATTTTTGGAATGGCATTAGAGAGATACCTTGAATAAAATTAATGTTTCTTAAATATTATTTTAATTAACTTAAAACAGTTCTATTTAATTGAACTTTTACTTTCCTCAAGAGCTTATCATAATAATATTCATATGTATCATTTTGTAGAAACATTGATTTTTCCCACGATATATGTGCCATTTCTCTAATGCATTGAAAATACTTGAATGCATGATAAGAGAATAATAAAATGGCACATAAAATATAAAAGATAATATATAATATTTCACGCCCGTACTGACGACAAGGCTTGTTTTCTCTCCTTAGTGATATTTTTATTTATTGATGCAAATACTATTAGGGTTTTTGTTAATATTTCTTATTTTGACAGGATTAGGCATTAGTGTTACTATTAATATAACGTTTACAAAGGGGGGGTAATCAGTGAATTATTTAGAGAAAAAATTTCATAAAGATATGCTAAGCATTTATACAACAGCAAAGAAAGAATTAAATTATAATGCTACAAGGTTTTTACAATTGGTTTCTGAAAAAGGTGGATTAAAAGCTGCTAAGCAACTTATTTCTAAAGAGGATGGAACTATTGGTTTTGAAGTGCTATGGGAAATGGGTAGATTAGACCTTTCTATTGAGGCTCATGTCTTAAAACCTGAATATGTTGAATTGTTTACTGATGAGGAAAGAAAGATATGTAAAGAGAGACTTGATAAATATGGGTTTTACTTCAACCAAAAACTATAGCAATGGGGGTGAAAAATGAGTAGTTTTTTAATAAATAATATAACTTCAAATGATTTTGAAGCAAATATATTAAGAATACTTGTAGCGAATAAGATATATTTTCCTATTTCTGATGATGGACATCCATGCAACTATAATATAAGGATTAAAGTGGGATCTGAAATATATGATAGAATATATAGATATTATCGAAATAAGAGCGGAAAAATATATTTAAGAAATGAGTTGTTCAAGGAAATATTAAAGATTGAAACTGAAGATATACTTAAAGTAATAGTTTTGGAAGAAAATAAAACATATGAAATCATAAAATTATAAGGATATATTGGATAAGGAAAAAACCTTTTAAAAGAGTTGTTTTCAAAGTTTCAGATTTCATTTTACAGTAGTCCGGAAGATGATGTATTTAAGGCTTTGGAGATAGATTAGAAAATAGTTCAAATTCAAAAGCTTCTTAGGGGGAAGAATGTATGAATAGACCATATTTTAATTTTAAAGGTGATGAGTTAATTCAGCTTTATGAAAAGAATTCTTCAAATGTTAATATTCTAAAAAAATTAAAGGATGAGTTGTCATATCGTAAAACAACAAAAATGAGAAAATTAGCTCAATCGGTTGATTTGGCCCTTTCTCATTCTCAAGTGAAAATGTTGGATTTTGAACAGATAGATTTATTTGATGAATTAAAAATAGATATGAATTCAGATATTGATGATATTGATTTAATAGATTTAGAGGATTTTAACACAACTAATAAGTCAGACACCAAGAATACAAATAATAACGTAGATAATAAAAAAGAATATAATATTCCTCAATTTCGAAATATCGGAAATCTTTTGGACGTACCTAAAAAAAGAATATTTAGTTTTGACGAAGATATAGTTTATGATATTGATAAAACGTGGCCATTATCAAAACAGTATAGAATAGCATTAGATGGATTAATTAAAGAAATAAAAGAAAATAAAAATATCAATCAATATATTAAGGTTGAAGACGGTATCAACATTGAGATTTTTGGAGAAGAATATGTATATCAATTTACTATTGATGCAGATGTAGAAGCTTTTGAAGAAGCTAAAATTATTGCAATCATAGGACAAGAAAGAGTATCAGGAAAGATAATTAATATATCTGAAGGTAAAATAACTATTTCTATATCTTCTTATTATGGGAAGTTTATTCATTCATGTATAATAAAAATAGACAATACAGCTATTTTAGAAGTTTTAATGAATAGAATGGAGGAAATAGAAAAAGGTACATTTAATAATTTTAATACAAAACTTGCAGAAGATTCGATTAATAATAATGGGCAAGAAGTTAAAGAAATTGATAATGTAGAACTACATAATATTAGACTTAATGTTAAACAAAAGGAAGCAATATTAAAAGGACTAACAAATGAAATTTTATATTTGTGGGGTCCTCCAGGAACAGGTAAGACTACAGTTATCAGTGAGTTATTATTTCAATTATTTTGTAGTGGAAAGCGAACTTTGATAGTATCTAATACAAACCAAGCTGTAGATCAAGTGTTGTATAAATTATGTAATGAGTTGACTTCTGATAATGAAGCAATTTCAGGGGGCAAAGTTTTAAGAGTTGGTAAGATTACTTTAAACGAGTTAGAAAGTGAATGGGGAAATTATATTACTGAAAAATGCATCATAGAAAATAAAACTAAGCAAATTATGAGTGAAATTATTGACTTAAATAATGACTTAAATGAAATAAAAATTGAAATTTCAGTTATGAACTCGATAGCATTATTGTTTAAAGAATGTGATAGAGTAGAATCTGAATTTAATAAAGCTAAAGAAAAGTATCAAAAAACATTTGATATATGTGAAGTTGCTACAAAGAATATTGAAGACCAAAATAAAAAATTAGATAGTTTAGAAAGAGAATTATCAATAAGAACTCAGTCAAATGCTTTGCGAAAATTATTTATGAGAAAAGAAGAATATATAAAAAATGATATTCAGGTTTTGACGATAACTATAGCAGAAAATAAAATTGGGTTAACAAAATTAAAAAAAGTATTAAATGATTGTATGAAAGAGCTTGAAAATTTGGAATCTAAATATACCGATTTATTGGAAAAGCTTAGTAATTATGATAGGTCATCAGTTGAAAATCAGTTAAGGGTTGATATAGCTCAAAAAAAAGATTTGGAGTTTCAAATTAAAGAAAATGAAAAGGAAATTGAAGATATTAAAACTCAAGTTGTACAACAAGCCCAAATAGTTGGAGCAACAGTTACAAAAACATTCTTAAGTGCTAAGTTATTCACAGGATTTGATACGGTTATCATAGATGAAGCATCTATGGTAATGCTGCCAGCAGTATTTTTTGCCTGTGGTATGGCTAAAGAGAAAGTATTTATTTCTGGAGATTATATGCAATTACCTCCAATTGTGCAATCAAATAATAAACGCATCCTTGAGATTATAGGCTCAGATATTCTAACAAACATAATAAGAATTGGCAAAGAACCTGATAAACGTGTTGTAATGCTTCAAGAACAATATAGAATGGCACAGCAAATTTGTGATCTTGTATCAATTAATTATAAAAATGGTTTAAAAACAGTTTTAAACAGTTATAATGATAAACCTGTTTCATTATTAGGAGAAGAGATTTTAAATCATATAATAGTTATTGATACTTCAGAACTGTTTCCTTATTCAAACAGAAACCAATTTAAATCAAAGTATAATGTTATAAACGCACTGTTGGGCAGAAATATATGCAAGCTATTTAATGATTGTGAAATTTCAGTAGGATACTGTACGCCTTATGCTGCGCAGACTAAGTTAGTCATAAAAGCTTTTGAATCTCAAGAAATTAATAAAGTGCAATCAGGAACAATTCATCGTTATCAAGGTGATGAGAAAGATTTGATGGTAGTAGATATACCTGATAGTTATAGTGAAAAAAATGTAGGCGTTTTTCTTGAAGGTGACTTGGTAAACTTAAAGTCTAATTCACAAATAGATCAAGGTACTAAATTGTTTAATGTTGCACTAAGCAGAGCAAGAAACTATTTGGTATTTATCGCAAATTTAAAATATCTTGATAAAAAACTTCCTGCATTTGCTTATTTAAGGTATGTTTTAAATATTGCGGTATCATCCGGAAAAGTAATAGACGGTCGTGGGATAGTTTCATTAAGCCCGGAAATAACTTTCTATGCTAATAAAGGATCTAACTTCAATATTTCAGAAGATGTTTTGAAACACGGTATTTTTGATGAGAACGATTTTTACACAGTATGCATGGATGATTTTATAAATGCTAAGAAATCAATAGTAGTCTATTCTGGATTTATAACTCCATATAGGGTAGGAACATTTGAAGCAGTGTTTAGAAAAAAAATACGTGAGGGTGTACGTATAAGATGTGTAGTACCTCCAGCAAGATATAATGGTAGTATTCCAATTGAGGATGGTTCATTGGCATTAGACTCGCTCGAATATTTTGGGTGTAATGTAGATACAAGAAAAGATATACATCAAAAGGCAGTAATTATTGATGATGAAATTATGTGGGTAGGGTCTTTAAATCCTTTATCGCATAATCATAAAAAGAATGAGATTATGTTTAGATTTATAGGCAGCGAACCGGCAAAGCAGCTATTAAACTTCTTATCTATAGACAACAGAACAGACTTTTCTAAAGATTCAGAAGCATCAACAAGAAAAGAAAATCCAAGTTGTCCTGAATGCAGTTCAAGAGTAACATATATGATTGGCCAATACGGACCATATTGGCAATGTGAAAACTGCGGCTGGAAAATAAGTTATCATAAGTGGGTAAGTGGAAATTACGTTAAATCTTAATTAGTATGGGGGAATACAATGAATAATAAAAATTATTCAAAATTTTATCAATGGATAGAAAATACGATAATAGATCCTCAAATAGAATTGCCGGTATTTGATTTCTTATATCGTAATGGATTAAGCAAGCATAAAGATTCTTATAAAAATTTAGATGATGATTTTATTAATGATTTTTATGGTGTTCCTGTAAATAGGGCTTCAAAATTGTCAAGAGATCAAATTGATTACATAAAGAAAAATAGTGATAAAAGACAAATGTCAGGTGTACAGATATGGGATGATTATATAAATATAAAAAACATTGCGCATAAGTTAGATTATGATCGTATGCCTGAAAACTGTATTGCTTTTTATCGACCATTTCATTTGGAGCCTTTTGAGGAATGGGGTATTTATATTTATATTGATCAACTTATCACTTATTGTGAGAATGTTTCAAAGAGTCTTGGAATGTATATAAATATTTTTCAAGACTTAAGAGATACTATGTCTTTTGTTTTATTTGAAATATTTCATCATGAATTTTTTCATCATATTGTTGAAAGTGCTGTTACAACTATAGAGATTGTCTATGCAAGTTCAGCAGAAAAAGTTAGACCTTATTATTTAGATTATAGAGCAAAAAGGTATTGTTGCAATAATTCAATTACTGGTGAGCATCCTAATGATCCTTTAGAAGAAGCATTAGCAAATACTTATGCTTATAATTCTTTGTCTTTTAATTCAAGAGTACAATTTGGTTATAAAACTATAGCAACAAAAGTATACCAGAAAGCTTTGAAAAATGTATGGAAAAAAGAGCCTGCAGGCTATTGCTTTGCTGAAAAGTATATTGATGCTGGCTACAAAACCGGAAGTTCTTTGTTATTAACACAAATTTTAAGTGATATAAATTATATGACTCCAGAGACTATAGGCATTATTGCTCAAAATGTTTTATTTAAAGGGCATAGCGCATTTGTAGAAAAAGCAAATGTTCCAGTTTATTTAGTTGGAAATAACAATGTTTTGAGTAAGTTTTATAGTTTAATTCCAGCGCCAAATGAAACATATACAACACTTTTTATGGCTCACAATGATTCTGAAGCTGATAATATACTTGTAGAATTAAAAAAAGAGCATAAAAATAAAGCTAATAAATAATAAAATATAGAAAATTATTAACAATATTATAATTATATAGGAAGGTTAAAAAATGGCAATAACACCTACACAAGTTACAGTTGGAGAAATATTTGATAGGAAGTATATGGTTGATTTTTATCAAAGAGAATATAAGTGGAACGATATTGAACAATCATATAAACCGATTAAATCTTTATTGGATGATATAATTTTTAGGTTTAAATTAAGCTATGACTCTAACGTAGACATTACAGAAGATATTATTTCTAAATATGATTGGTATTATCTAAATTCATTTATGACAAATACAGTTGGCAGTAATACCTTTATAGTTGATGGACAGCAAAGATTAACTACACTAACTATATTGATTATTCATTTATATAGAATGGCTTTAAATTTCAATAAAAATCAAGGCATTCTTATTAATATTAGTAATAGGATATGTAATTATGACAATACAGGTAAAATGGTTTTTTGGGTGGGATTTGATGATAGAAAAAACGCCTTAGAAAATATTTTTAAATATGGAATTGAAGGGATAAATCATCATACTGGAGACATGACTATTTCTGAGAGAAATATTTATGAAGCATATAAAGTAATAGATTCTTATTTTGCAGAAAGAAACATTTCAGAACATATGTATGATGCCTTCAGAATATATTTGTTTAATAGGATTATATTAATAAAAATAGACGTGGATGATACAAAAGATGTATCAATGGCTTTCGAAGTTATAAATGATAGAGGTATACCGCTCAAATCTTACGAGATATTAAAAGGTAAAATTATTGGAGTAATAGATAAAAATGAAGTAGATAATTATTTATCCTTCTGGGAGGATAACATAAATAGTTTAGGAGAAAAGTATGGAGAAATAGAAATTGATAAATTCTTAAGCTGCTACTTTAGATGCAAATATGCAGATAATGTTAATCAATATCGAGCATTAGATGAAAGCAAATACCATAAAACAATATATATTGATGAATTTAATGATAGAATAGGGTTTAAACATGATGTTAATGCTGGATACCTAAAAAAAGTAAAGGCATTTTTAAAAGGTGAAATACCGTATTTTTGTAAAATATATAGAAGAATTTGTAATGATCGTAGCATCTATAGTAATAGTAAAAATGAATATATTCTATTTAATTCTATTAATGGGCAAAACATGCAAGAGTATTTATTGTTATCTGCTATAAAATCAAATGATAATCAATTGGAAGAAAAGTATTCTTTAATACCAAAGCTTTTTGATAGGTTGTATACAATTTTAAATTTAACAGGAAGTTATAAATCATCTATATTTAATAATGACATAATAGAATTGGGATTTGCTATTAGAAATAAAAACTTAGATGAAATTAAAAGTGCTTTTGAGGATAAATTATTAAGCATTGTACGTAAAGAACATAATAGGCAAGAACTAAAGGAACCTTTTAAGTACGAATATTTTGCAATACGAGGATACAACAATTTAGGAAATAGATTTTTAAAATACTTCTATGCAAGAATTGAAAGATTAATACATATTGAAACTGGTCTGAGCACAGCCACATACTATGAAATGATACAACAAGCACAAGGAAAAAATAGACATCATATAGAACATATTATAGCAAATAATGATGCTAATAGATCATTGTTTATAGATGATGAAGAGTTTAATGAACAGAGAAACCGATTAGGTGCATTAGTATTATTAAGGGGTTCTGATAATCAATCATCAGGTAATGAAGTGTATGCTGATAAACTAAAAACTTATTCTGGTAACGGAACACTATTTGCTCAAACATTAACAGATTCCTTTGAACATTCTAATCCTGAATTTAAGAAATTCTGTTTAAAATTTAATCTTAAATTTAATAAGTATAGTGTGTTTGATAAAAAAAGCATAGAAGAAAGACAAAAACTACTCTTTGATTTAGCTCAAATTATTTGGAATGTTAATTAATAGATGCTTTATCAATTTTTAATTAAGAATAAGAATAGGAAAGGTATATCATAAAATATTTCTGCAGAACATAAAAGGAGGACAATTATGAATAAAATTGAACTAAACAAATATGCAACTGAAATTATTGAAAAATCTTTTAAAGAAAATGGTTTTAAAGTAGAACCATCAAATCTACCAATTGGACAAGTAAACTTTATAGCTACTTCAAATAGTAGAAATGAGATAAAGATAAAGGTAAAGGCTATAACTCAAATTGGAAGTTATATCTTTATAAGAAAGACAAATTTCAATATAAATGATTCTAACTTATATATGGCTTTATTGTATGTTCCAGATAATGGTGGTGAAAAACTACTTTATCTGATACCTGCAGAAGATTGGGGTAAAGACATATATCCTTTGAGTGGTAAGGATTATAATAAGAAAGGACAAGTATCCTTGCCTGAATGGGGAATTTCTTATTCTAAAAAAGCGAAAGATGCTCTACAAACTTATAGATTTTCAAATATGATACATAAAATAGGTTGATGAAAATATTTAAATATAGCACAATTATAAATCTGCTTGGTTAAAAATAAATTAAATGCTTGAATTAGTCTAAACATATTATGATGCTGTAGATAATACTGTAGAATTGATAATAGTATAAATGATTCTAAAGTACTCATTAAAAAGCTTAGTATATTTCGACATTGGTATTATATTGAAGAATTAAATAAATTTGCATCAAGTAGCCTATAAATTTATTTGATGCAAATTTATAGGCTACTTGGATTTAGTGCAAACACAAAGTTTCGTTTACGAAACAAAAAAATATACGATATTACTTATATTAAAATAACATGGAGTTGATTTTAAATATTTAATATAATCAGGGTTCCTCAGAAGTATCAAGTAATTTTCAACATGAATTAATTTTTATTTGAATACCTATTTGGAATGAAAGGATAGTTATAAATCGAAATATCGTAAGCTATGAATCCCCTATTTTGTGCACTTAATAATGTTTTGTACATATTTTCTCTACCTACTGGATTATCAGTATGTATATATATTTTATCAGCTCTCAAGCCTTTTTCACATATAATTTTAACTAAATCATATCCGGTAGGTAATAAATTTTCTTGTTGATCAAGGCCTAAATCATGGTCAAGACTAAGTATTCCTATATAAAAATTTTCAAAATAATATAATGCTTTTTCTATAGTTCTTGCTATAATAAAACCTTGCGGACAGTCACGTAAGTCGTCAACATATAAGTTTATTTTTTCTTTCATCATTACTCCCAAAGTCAGATTGTATATTTTTAAAATTAATATTTTATTGTAATTAATTATATATTAAAAAAGATTAAATCCTATAAGAAAATTACTTGTTGTTAATTATAAAATATAGTAAATTATTTTTTCAATTTTTATTATTTAGTATACTAAATAGTAAAAAGGTATACTAAGTAACCTGTGTATACATAGTATACTATATTGAAAAATAGTATACTTCTGAATAACCATAAATAATATTATTAAGCAAATTTTGTTGAATAAGCAAAAAAGTGGTGGTATTATTGTATATAGATAGAAAACGTATACTAAAGGGAGAAATAGGGGAAATGGAAGAAACAGTACAAATAAAATATGCTGGTAAAGTTAATGTAATATCAGGAAGTAATCCAAGGACATTATATGAACACCAGGTAGAAGCTGTAGAAAAGTTAGATATAATTGATAGAAATGATACATTCAAATCACTACTTGTTCTTCCTACCGGGGGTGGGAAAACTTTAACTACAGTATATTGGCTATTAAGAAATGCAGTTAATAAAAATAAAAAAATACTATGGGTTGCTCATAGGCATTTGTTATTGGAACAAGCAGCTGATACATTTCAAAGGAATGCTTATGCTAATTTACTATATAATATTTCTGGCTTTAATTATAGAATCGTTTCTGGAAAACACGATAAACCAATTAACATAAATTTTGATGATAATGTTTTATTAGTAAGTAAGGATAGTTTAGTTCGTAATCTTTCAATGATTGATAACTGGCTTAAAGGAGAAGATGTTTTATACCTTGTAAAGGCGGATTAACTGAGGTTGCAAATTTGCAATTACTTTGCAGAACATGCAATATGAAAAAGAGTGATAAATATGAGTAAATATCTTTATAAGCCATGTGATATAGCTTTATATTTTAGTTTTAGTAACTTTACTATTTCTGATGAAAAGAAAATTCGTGATGCAATATGGGAAGACAGATTCACTATATTAGATCCGCTTTATCGCAATGATAAATACAGATATATAAAAGAGATTTCTAAGCTAATACATCAGTATGAAGAAGAAAGTTTTTACTCTGAAATGCATGACATAAATAAAGTTTTAGAGGAAATAGGCAGCATATACATAATAACTGAGCATAACAACGAAGATGATATGGTTGAAGCATTTTTCAGGTATATTAAGTTACGCTTGACATATACAGAAAACGTAAATTATGTAAGGTTTAAACTGAGAACATTACTTAGAGAATTTGGATATAAAAAAAGAACTGATAAATTAGTTGATAACATTAAAAAATCATTGAAGGCTTTGAAGCTTGTAACATACCTACGAGAATATCAGAAATGTGATATCTCGGAAATTAAATTAGATGATACAATTGTGATAAGGCTGAATGAATGATAAGATTAAGGATTAGATGATTAAAAAGGTATTAATATTAGCTAATCATTACTATGGTTCTAATATAATTATGATGATGTATTCAAATCAAATAAATAAGATAAACATAAAGTGCATGTTATTGAACCGAATAGCATGCATTTTATAATTACTTTATCCTTGAGTTGTCTCCTAATTTTAGGCGGGTAAATATATGAATTTGTTGCGTTATAAGTAAATATAGCTCACATCTTTATAAAATTAACTCCTATATTATCAAGGCCATTTACATTGTTTTACCGTTTATTTGAAAAATCTTAAGTTATACTTTTGCTAATAGAAAGCCAGATGATCTATTTTAGTCTAACATAAATAGTAGGAAAGAGTTACTGGCTTATTTTTATTATCAAATATTTTTTTTGGCAATTTTCAATACTATATATATAAATATTAATTGTAATAGTATGATTATACATTTTATTTATTTTGAACTAAAATCAGTAAACTAAAAGTGGTTTAAGAAAATATTATTAATAAATCAAGGGGTTTTTGTTATGCCACAGAATTTCCCTTACATCAATATTACAATATTTAACATTAATATACCAAAATTTAGATTTGACAAATGAGTATTTATAAATTATTATGACGGAGTAGATTTGTTAATGGCATAAGTAAAGGAGTTATAATGATTAAGAATAATATAAATGTTAAAAAGATAAAGGTAAAGCATGGTAAAAGAACAGTTGTTTTTTATGAACATCAAGAGATTACAATTCAAGAATTAAATTTTGCTAACAGAAAAGAAAACTTTAGTTATATTATTTCTTACCCACCAGGTGGAGGAAAAACTGATATATTGGCGTTTTGGCTCAGTACTCAAGCAATAAATAAACATTTTAAGTTAATCTGGATTTGTCACCGAGATTTTTTAATAGAACAAGCTTCAGTAGCATTCGAAAAATATGCCTATTCTGATATTATTACAAATAGAGAAAGTTTTAATATCAGATTAATATCATCGAGATTTGATAATCCTGAAAACATAAATATGAGTGATGATATACTGATTGTAAGTAAAGATAGTTTAATAAATAAATTAAACATAATAGAAAAATGGGCTAATAATGAGCAAATTTATTTAGTAATTGATGAAGCACATCATGCAGTAGCAAAAACCTATAAAAAAATAATTGACTCATTAATGAAGTTTTCAAGTAAAATAAAAATACTTGGAATTACAGCAACACCTATTAGATCAATAGAAAAAGAAAATAAATTGCTTGGAAAAATTTTTACTGATGGTATATTATATAACGTAAATTTACAAAATTTAATAAAGAAAAAAATACTTGCAACTCCTATATTTGAAACATGCAAAACAAATATTTTCTTCAATGAAAATATTGATATAAATGCTATTAAATTAATGCAAAGTTTTGATGTCTTACCAGAAAAAATTGCATTTGAAATTGTAAATAATAGTAAACGTAATCGAATTATTATTAATAAATACTTAGAAAATCATAAGAAGTATGGACAAACAATAGTCTTTGCTATGAATAGAACCCATGCAAAAGTCCTAAAGGATTTATTCGATAAGCATGGAAAAGATTATGGCATAAAAGCAGATTTTATTATATCTGGAGATTATTTTACTGATATAGTTAATTCATCTGAGGAAAATGCCAAAAGGATTGAAGCATTTAAAAATGGTGATATAAATGTGTTAATTAATGTAAATATATTAACAGAAGGAGCGGACTTACCTGCTACTCAGACTGTATTTTTAACACGACCTACAATGAGCAAAATTTTAATGATCCAGATGATTGGTAGAGGTTTACGAGGAATTAAAGCAGGTGGTACATCTTTTGTTAATATTGTAAATTTCGTAGATGGGTGGAAAAATGCTATTAATTGGGTAAACCCAGAAACTTTAATTGCGGATGGCGAGTTTAATAGATTTGATTATGAATATAAAAAGAGTCAATTCAAGTTAATTAACTCAAAAATATTAAAAGAATTCGCAAAACGTGTTGATGATAACATAAATACTACTGTATTAGAAGAAATAGAATTCATTCAAACAATTCCTATAGGCATGTATAACTTAAAAATAAATAAAATAGAAATGAATTACCAAATACTTGTATTTAGCGACACAAAAATATCTTATGAAAATCTTATTGCTAATTTACCAAATATAGCAATCAAATATAATATAACAGAAAATATTGATGAAGTAGTTCTTAATGAAATTTATAATGAATGCAGTAGATATTTCAATGATAATATGATAACTTTTATTAAAAACGATGTTTTTAATTTGATTAAGTTTTATGCTATTGAAAAAACTGCACCTTCATTTTATAAAATAGAGGATGCAGATCGTGAAATATTAAATTTGGAGAAATATGCAAAAGAAATTATTGATAAGGATATGTGTTATAAGGATAGAAAACAATATATTAATAATTTATGGGTAAATGAAATAATTAATATATATTTTGAAAATAAGGAGTTTTTCGTTAGTAAGTTAAATACTGAGATAAATAAAATTATACAACCTGATTTATATATAAAAGAATCAATTCCAACTGGAATATCATTAAATAAAATAGAAGAATTATATCCTAAATATTATAAACAAATAAAAGAAGAAGTTTATGCAAGAGCAGTGGATAAGGAAGGAAAATATTGTTGTGCAATATGCAAAAAAAAATCTTTAAGACAGGATTTGTTTAAAATTGTTTCCTTATTATCTGAAGGAGCAGCTGTAACAGAAAATTTAATACTTATTTGTGAAAATCATAAGTAATATTAAGGTGGTTTAAAAATGAGCTATTTATATACAGCGTTTGATATTGCAATGTTAATAATTCATGAAAATTTAAAAATAAAAGAAGAAGAATGTATCTTAACAATGATTTGGGAGATGAGGTATGCATTATTAGAGCCGCAACTTAGAACTGACAAGAAAAATTTTTTTAAAAAAATAAGAAATGTAATCTATCAAATTGAAAACTTGTATGATTGTAATTCCTATGTTAAAGAAAATAAAATAAACACTTTCGAGAGTTTTTTTAGAGTAGTCAAATTAAAATTATACTATACGCATAATACAGATTATTTTAATATTAAGTATAAAATACTACTTCAAAAGCTTGGATATAAAGAAAAAACACAAGAATTAATAAAAAATATAAATGGATTTGTTGAATATATAGGGTTAAAAATGAATACAAGAGGTTCAAAAAAATGTAATCTTAATACATTAAACTTAGATAAGACAATAGTTTTTAAATTAAACGATGTATTTGATTATTAAAAATTGTTTCTTAATATTTGTTAAGTTTTTATAAAAACAGTAAAAAAGCATCATTTTGATGAATTTTTACTGTATGTAGCATGGGTGTTGGGCAACAGCTTGACGGTGAAAGACCGTTATGGGGCTTGGTAGTAGCAACCATTACTGCGTTATAATCAAAACTTAAAAGTATTGACACCGTTATTAATGCATGATAAAATGAACAAAAAAACGGTGTCATATCTTATGTTCAAATATGAGGGTAAAAATGATATATGGATATTCAAGAGTAAGTAGCAAAAGCCAATTGGATAATAACAGTTTTAAAGAACAAGAAAATAAAATATTAGAAAGGTATCCAAATGCAATAATCTATACAGAACAATTTTCAGGAACTACAACAGACAGACCTATTTTTAATAAACTACTAAATAAGATAAATGATGGTGATATATTAGTTGCAACTAAGCTGGATAGATTTTGTAGAAATACGAAGGAAGGGTTAGAAGTTATCGATATGCTTCTTCCGAGGAACGTTTCAATACATATACTAAACATGGGACTAATAGATAATACCCCTATGGGTAGATTAATTGTTACAAACCTTCTTGCATTTGCAGAATTTGAAAGAGCAATGATAGTTGAAAGAACCCAGAGTGGAAAAGCTATAGCTAAGGCTAAATCTGGATTTCAAGAAGGTAGGCCAAAAAAATATACTAAAACACAATTAGATCATGCAGTTGAGTTATTATCCAACAATAGCTATAATAAAGTTTCTGAAATGACTGGAATAAGCAAGTCAACTTTGCTGAGGGAAGTTAGGTATAGAAAGATGATTAGAATAATAAATTAAATTCTTTACACCTTAATGAAAACTCTTGAGGAAGAAAATAGAAAATACTGAAAGATTAAGTTGAGTTTCCATTAATCAAATAAGTTGCGGTGGCTATTAATTAAAAAATAACAACAATAACCTTTTTTAAATAAACTAATTATGAGGAAGAAATCAGAAATTTGTTATTATAGATGTATTACAAATTTGGGCAAAGATAAATATTCCTCATGAGTTGTTATTTGAAGTAGTAAAGGGTTATGATATGTTGATAGCAGTACAGTATAAAAAATATTTTAAAACCTACACCAAACCAATACCTCAACAAATTTCTCTTTTGTTTAAAGCTAATTTATCAAATATTCTAACTTTGCATTTATAAGAAAGTATACTATTTTTTATTAAGGTATACTAATTATACATAAGATACATAATATACCTTATGATTTTTTAGTAACCTGCTTATTTTCCTCAAAAGTTAATTTCTATAAGCAATTTCCTCCATGTAGTATGGTCTCAAAATTAACCTTTTACGACTAAACTTATTTTTAAGTAAAGAAGAGTCTATAAAGATATTTCATTAAAACCCATATTAGAGTGCCGAAAGGATTATTAGTTGATTTCATTAATTTATTTTCCTATAAGCTAATAGAATAAATTTCGCTTTGAATTTCTAAATATTTTCTTAAATCGATAATATTACTTTTAATTGTATTGCCATTACTTCTCTCAGGAACAATTTTATTAGTTTTATAAGCTTTATTTAATTTATCTGTATAACCTCTCACTGAGTTTATCAATTCTGAAAATTGTTGATTATTAAATTCATTAACTTCGATTTCACTAATATTTATTCTGTTCAATACTTCAATTAGTTCATTACATGATGCTGTAAACTCAATAATTTTATCCGCTGATAAAGTTCCGCTAATCCCGTCGGTTATATAGTTTTTTAAAGTGTCATTAAACTTATTGAGTTTTTTTAATGATTTTTTATCTTTTATTATTTTATATGAAGCATATCCTAATACTGATAAGGCAACACAACCAACTCCTACAATAGCAATGACTTTGGTTTTACCAGGAGCATTTTTAATAGCTTCAGCTGCATTTTTAATATCATCTTTAGATGATTCCCATATTCCATTTTTTAAATGGTGTACTATTTGTCCCTTAGCGTTTCTTATTACACCTCCGAATATTCTGTAATCTCCATTATTTAATCCTTTCTCAACCCATTCTGGTACCTCAAATATAACTTGAATATCACCCATATTTATCCTCTTTTGCTTTATCTAATCTAATTATTTTTAACAATACTTATTACCACATTAATTTATATAAAGTAATCGTCAATTTTTCTAAGTGCACTACAAACTAAATCAATAATCTTTTGTGCTTTATCAATAGGAATTTTCTTGCTGGTATGTCCTCCATAATTTCTAATTTCTCTTATATTATCCATTTCTATTAAAAAGATATTTTTTTCATTTTCTGTTACATCTTTTTTTAGGTATTGAATTATACCACTTTTAATTTCATTAATTAAATAATATAATGTATCATCATGCTTAATATAGCGATTAATTAATTTCATTTTTGCTCTAATAAATATTTCGCATGCTAAAGGATAATTAAAAATAGTACCAATTGTAATATCGTTACCACCTAAGCTTTTAACATTTGCAAAATTAGATTGCCCTTCTTCAAGTAATGTCAAGAATCCAGTATAGCTATTAAAATTTCTTGGATTCTCATTTTGAGTAATTAATCTGTGTGGCATTTGCTTTTCTAATTTTTCTAAATTTTGATATAAGGGGCTTCCAAACTGTGATTGTAGTAAAACTTTAGATTTATTAGGTTTTTGTTCGCTTAAATATTGATAGTGCAGTGATATTATATCCCTGTGTTTTTCAAATTTATCTATAACCATGTATGATTCATTAAGCAGCTCACATGTATATATAAACTTTTCATACCCGCCATTTGTTATAGCAATATTTTTACTAAATTTATTATATATCTTATCCAAAAATATCTTCCCCTCTGTTTTATCAATGTCTTGAATTGTCCAAGGTTTGTGCCAAAAATAATAGCGAAGATATTCAACGGATATTTCAGAAATTGGTGTTATTTCAATTAAATTATATATTATAGAAGATTCAATATCCAATATATCATCAAATATAATATGATTAACAGCGGTAAGTTTTTTAGTATACCAATCAAGACATTCAATTTCATACGTTGTTCTTACTGGCTCATAATATTTGTCGCCGCTCCAATCATATTCAGATCCATCGATATCAATCATTGTATCATATTTCTGTAAATCGACAACTAATATATCATCTAAAATATTTTTAGGAATATTTGAAAAATTTATATTATTAATGTAGTTATCTAATTTATCGTGTACATTTGAAAGATAATATGATTTTTTCCTATTTAAATCATTTATACTTTTATATCTTGGTAATGTAGCTTTAAAGTAATCAGAAAATTTTATTTCTATTAGATTTTCTTTCATAAACTTTTTCATCTCCTAATTTATTATAAATATTATATGATAATTGCTAATATTTTACAATTATTTTTGTTAATTTAATAAGGCATAATAATCCAATTATTATCAAAAAGTAGTTACAAGTTTTGACAATTCTATGTTTTGGTGATATTATCAATATAACGTTTGCAATACAAGATAGAATGAAAATACGTGAAGATTCAAGCATTAAAGTAATTGACATTATTATGAAGCTAAATATACGCTATGTTTAGAATGCATATTGTAAAAAGTAAAAAAACGATAATACCTTATAACTTGGTAAAAATCTTATTGCATGAGGAAATTTTATGGAAAATGAATATTATTTGTGGTTAGATGAAAGTGGAAATTTTCAAGAAATTGAGAATTGTAATAAGGAAACTCCATCATTGGTAGGTGGTTTACTTTGCACTAAAAATTTATATCAAACCATTGATCCAAAGAAAATAAGAATTGATACAAAAAGCAATCCATTATATCATGATGCAATAGATGAATATATCAAAACAAATGGTAAAAAGTGTGATTTCAGACATGCTATGGAATTGCCTAAAAGTATCAGAGCTCAGGCAAGAACTGAAATACTTGAAAGGATTTATAAAACAGGTTGCGAGTTTGTAATTTTTCAAAATGAATACAAGCTTTCAATCATTGACACCAATACAACTTATTTGAACATATTGGCAGAAGGCATAGTACAACTTTTGATTGATTTATCAATCGTAGGTAACATAAACATTAATATAATTATAGGCAAAAGATTGGATACTGAAAAGTCCTATAATACAGGAAAAATAAATAATATTTTTTATATTAATGAGTATGAATATGTGAGACATATTAAAGAACGTTTAATTGTTGCGATGGCAAAACTTAATTTAAATAAAAACAAAATAAATTATAGAATTCAGATGGATTCTGATAAAAGTAATGATTATTTGGTTCTTAGCGATTATATTTGCTGTATGTATTTTGGTAAAAATTATTCTATTTATGATGAAGCATATCATAAAAATTCAAACATAAGTTGTGGTAATATTATTAGAAATATATTTGATGAGAAAACGAGAATTTATAGTATATATGAAAATGGAACAAAGATTAAAATACGTAAATATATTTCAGAAGGAAATTATGGTGTTGGATTTCCGAGTATTTTTTCAGAAGATATAGATGAAAAATATCTTAACTTGATAAGAGATGGATTTAATAATCTGACTGATAAAGCAAAGGATTGGCAATTTCAGGCTTTTTATACTACAATTCATTCTATTATTGGAGAAATGGCTGCGTATAATTTAGCATTGAAAATTTTAAAGGGAGTTGCAGAATTTGTTGATATTTTAAAGCTTAATAAAACTCAATGTAATGAATATAAAATTAATATATATTTATTTATTGTGACAGTGTATACACACATGGGTGAACAACTTAATGCAAAAAAATATTTAGATAAATGCAGCATTTTGTTACCAGGTATATTGAGTAAACATGAAAATTTCGATTTGTATTTCATATATGTTAACAGAAAAATAGTAAATTATCAGGATTTATGTGATTTTGAAAGTAGCATACAATGTGGAGAAGAGTCACTTGCAGTTGCAGATTTATTAATTGAGAATATGAATAAAATTAAAAACTTATTATATTTGGAATCAAATACATATTATGTTCAGAAAGCTAAACTATGCGGTTCTTTAGCGAGAACATATTATTATTGGTCTGCAACAAATAAAGATATGATTCAAAAGGCTCGTATAATGTCTGATTTATCAATTAGCAACTTTATGTTGGATGAAGATAAAAAAAGACAGTATTTTCTTCGTGCTGAGATTGAATTAAGGGCAAATAATCGAGAATTAGCGATTGAATATTTAGCAAAAGGATTAGGATGCGCTCCAAATTCCATAGTTCAATTTTGCGTAGAAAATGATTGCTCATTATTTTCTTGGATGACTATTTTAAAATTTTGTTTAAGTATTTTAAATGGAGATGTTAATGATGATCAGTATAAATATTATGAGAAATTATATACGATTATTGATCAGAAAAGTAAACAATTATTAGGTGGTACAATTTACCCTACACATATGTTGGCAATTACTTTAGGGAGAATATACATACAGAAGAAAAATATAAAAAAGGCAAAAGAATGTTTTACTGTAGCTGTAAAATTAGGTGCTACTGATGAAAATAAATATAATGTTTCATGGCTGATCGGAACTTCCGCAAGAGCTAATTACATTTTAGCTTTGATGTTGAATGATGAAAATGATGAAGCTAATAAACAAAAAAAAGAATTGATATATGACTTGAAAGAAGCAAGTTCTGAGCTCGATTACAGGCCAGTAAAATCATTATATGAAAAGTGGCACCATTTAGCTATTGAAAGTAACTATAGTGATTTATTAGAAGAATTATTTTATTAATAATAAATTGAAAAATATAATTAGTAAATACGCAATAAAGAGGAAGGGGAAAATATGATTTATATTGATTATTCAGAGTATAAAGAGTGGGATAAAAATACAAAATTAGAGAAGCTTAATACATTATGGAATACTGATAAATCTGTTTTGAAAGGTAGAATTGGAAAAATTGATTTGGGAAAGCAATATTTCTTTATTAATGATATAAGGAATTTAGATGATGATAATATTGAAAATCCGTTTGAAATTGAAGATATAGACTATGTTTACTGCAAAACTCAAGATATTGATACTATAAATAAAATCTTTAAATATAATGATGAGGTTGTTTTTCAATTTGATGTTCAAAGTAATAATAAACCAGAACAAGATAAAGATAGTGAAAAGAATAAACCAATTGTAGCGGATGAAAAATCAATTAAGCTATTATATGATTTTAAATCATTATTAGATATTTTTGAAAATATAAATTTAAAAGATATAATATTTAACGAATATTCAAAGAAAAGCGTTGTATTTTGTGAAGATATAGAAAGTTTGTTTTATGATGAAAACAAAAAGATATTAGAGGAAATTACAAGTAATTATGAGTTAGTTGAAAAGTTGAATAATGATATTAATTATAAAAAAAATGAAATATCTGATTTAACTTCAATGTTTGACGAGGAGTTTGTTAATGAAAAAAAGAGAGTAGATATAGATTTAGAAAAAATCAGAAAAGAAAAATTTTCTGAAATAGATTTTGAAATAAATAAAAAAAGAACTGAAATTAAAAAATTAGAAGAACTTGCAAAAAAATATGATGCTTTTGGTTTTGATACAAATTTCAATACTATTAAAAAACCAAGTGAAATTGAATATGACGATGCAAATCTTGATAAAAAAGAGCAAGCTGAATATATTCAAAAATACTTAGGGGTTAGGAAAAATAAGGGCTTATTTTATGATAAATATATAATTGAAATGTTTCTTTCAGCATTGTGTACAAATCAAATAATAATCTTATGCGGGAAGCCGGGATCAGGTAAGTCAAGTTTGGTTGAAGGTTTTTCAGAAGCAATATCAGCAGAATGTAAGATGGTTTCTGTTCAGCCTAATTGGACAGATAATCAAGACTTGTTAGGTTTTTATAACCCAATTGAGAAAACATATGTATCTACTCCATTTTTAGATACAATTATTGACGCTAAATTTAATCCAAACAAATTGTATGTTATTTGTCTTGATGAAATGAATTTAGCACACGTGGAATATTACTTTTCAGAATTTTTAAGTAAATTGCAGTCAAAAAATAGGATAATAGAACTTTATAGTAAATATATCTACGAAGAAACTAAAAAAGAAATAAATCAAAAAATTAATAAGCTTATAAAAAAGAATATAGACATAGATGATAGTTTAACTATTAGTGAATTTTTTTCAACTTTTAGTGAAGAAGAAATTCAAGAGCATTATAAAATTAAATGGCAATGGAATATGCTTACAAGATACCCTTCAAGCATTGAAATTCCAGATAATATAAGATTTGTTGGAACTATAAATAAAGATGAAACTACTAAAGATATTAGTCCAAAAGTAGTAGATAGAAGTTTTGTAATTGAATTAAATAAATATAGCAAGGAAACAGAAAATGACATTAAATTAAATATTGAAAAATATAAAGAAAAGTATAGTAAAAATCTAAATTTAAGTTCAAGTAATTTTACAATAGAAAGGAATATTGTAGATTCAGAATTTTCGAAGAAATTAGATGACATAAAAAAAGTTCTTGAGGGATTTAATGTATATTTAAATAATAGGTTCGATGATCAAGTAGAACAAATTATAGGAAGCAAAATTATAAAAAATAATAATGAGCTATTTGATTATATAGTTTCTTGTATGATTTTACCAAAGATAAAATTGAATATTGAAAATAATGATGATAAAAATGTAAGTTTATTAAAAGCAAAATTAAAAGAAACATTAATATCTAAAGAGATATTTTATAAAATGGAGAAGTATTACACACAAGAACATATATTAACATATTGGCGGTGATTAAATTGAGACTTAGGGCTCATATGATTGATATTGAGCAAGGACCATCAATTAATATAGATAACGAATTTTCGATAAACAAAATAACAATTTTAGATGAGAAATTTTATAAAGAAGGTACAAAATTAGGTGATGATGATAAAGACTGTTGGTACACATATACACACTACAGAGGGAATAACAGTCAACAAACTATATATCAATTAGGATTTGAATTATTTGACGTTGCAGAAAATGAAAAATGTAAAGATTATAATATAAAGATTAGAAGTGGTGTAGATGAGGATTCATGTTATTCCTTGAAATATGATGAAATATGGAATATTTATTATGATCCTTCAAAAACAAAATTTAAAAATGGTAAGATTCAGTATGATAAAAAGACTGAATATATACCTGTTGGGTTGGATACTTCAGGAGTTTTTTTTATAGATGTGTTTAATAGTTCTGGAATATTAAAATATATTTCACCTCCTATATTGGTTCTACCTTCTTCGATGTCATATGAAGACTATATCTTTATGATCAATGATTTGTTAAGAATAAAAGATGATTTAGTTATAAATAACAAAGCAAAAGTTGCATTTAAAGGAAATTGGGAATATAGAATTGACAGTGTAAGGAATTGCTTAAATAATATTAGTAATTCTATGAAACGAATTAATGATAATCCAGCTGTTAACCTCTTTTCAAGTTGGACAAGAGATTCTTATACTTCAATAAAGAAATTTAAATCAAGAACATTGATAGAAAAATCATTATTTCCATTTAAAAACAAATATTCTAACCTAACAAATATTGAAACTACAGATATATATGAGAATAGAGTCATAAAATACGCATTATTAAAATTGAAAGAAAAAATTGAAAGTTATAGAACTTCATATAAAGATGAAGTGAACATAAGAGAAAATGAATTTAAAAATATTAAGCATTTTACTGAAAAAAAGTATAACAAAAGACTTGAAGATGTATTAGACGAATTTAATTTAAACATACATAAATTAGAAATGAAAATTGATTATTACAAAGATACTTATATTAAACAAATAAATTCTCTAATGCAAATTTATAATGATATTGTTATAGGAGATATCGATATAGACTTTAGTATATGCAAAAATATGGATATCACTGATAAAAATATTAAACTAACATTTAGAAATAGTAAGTGTTGCTTAATTATAAAGAGTTATTTTAAACAAGGTGTTTATGATTTAGACCTAAATAATGGCGTGTATAAGTATAAGACTAAAGATGAGACTGTTAATGCGCAATTCTGTGGAAGAAAAATAGAAATGAGTTTAGAAACTTGTAAATTAAACGAAATAGTATTTCTATTGGAATGTATTTATGCTGCTAATAATGAGAAGAAAAAAAGCATTGCAATTAAAGCAAAATCTATATTAGCCTCTTACGAAAGAAATGATCCACTTGGCGGTGACATTCTTCCAGGATATAGTGCACCTGTAAAAAAATATAATATTAAACTGACTAATATATATTCAATAAATGGTAAGTGTGTTCCTTCATACGATAAAGATTATATTATAAAAACACTTTTATTTCATGTCGATAATATTGCGTTTCATGAATTGGAAAAGGAATTGAATAATAAAAATGAAGAAAAATCATTTGTGGAATCAATTCTAAAAAAATCTGATATAGAAAAAACAAAGCAAAGTATTTTTAAAAGTCAGGACAAGGAATTCGATAATATCCATCATGTGATAATGTCATTATTAAAGTTAGATGTGTTTAAGGAAGTTAAGGATATAATTTCTCCTTGGAAACCTACACAAATTTTTGTTAATGATCCTGATTATAATATTATTTGGAGAAACATACAAGAATTGGACTCCAAAATTAACTTTATTAGTGAATTTAACAGCTTGAAATTTACGGTAAAAAACTCGCATAGTCTTTATGAATATTGGTGTTATTTTAAAATGATACAAGTTCTAATTGAAGAGCAAAGATGGGAAGTAGAAAATTTAGATGAAATTTATGATAAACTTAATAAATATCTCAATGCAAGTAATTATAATATGCTACATGGTTTTGAAGTTAAATTATATCATTTAATAAAAGATAACGATTTATTGCAACTTACTATCGGTTATAATAAAGAAGTATATTATGCAAATGATAAAAATCCGCTTAGACCGGATTATATGTTTAAATTTAATTACAATAATGAAACAAAAATAGCATATGTTGATGCTAAATATAAAAATTATTATGAACAAGGTAAAAAAGAGTGGGTAAAAGATCTTAAGGAAGTTGCAATTGATAATTATATTAAAAAGTTTGAACACACCACAAATGAACCTATTTCTTCTTTTATAATACATCCTGATTTGCATGAAGAATGGACTTATTTTGGGGGATATTTGGATGAAAGATTAGCAAAAGATCTTGAATGGGATAAAACACCAAATCATAAATTTGGATCTTTTTCTTTTGTCCCGACAAAAACAGTAAATTTTAAGACTTTTATGAAAATGTTATTAGAATATCATTTAAAATTATACGATTATTGTTGGAATTGCGGTGAAGTAGTACAATCTGATAATAAAATAAGGAAAGTAACTAAAACAACTAAAGGAGGATTTGATAAGTATCATTATATTTGCAATAATTGTGGAGAGTTTTGGGTTAAAAACCACTGCTATAGAAATGGCCATAATCTTATTAAACATTTATATAACTACCATTCACCTGATAAAAGGTCAAATAATCCTTGGTATGTAGTATGTCCTAAATGTTTAGATATTGATAATAACAAAAGTGATGTAGGAATTGACTCAAGCACTTATAGCTCATATGATTATTTAACTATAGATAATGATTGGCCAGAAGATTTAGAGGAATTTGTAAATAACAATATTAATGAAGATTTTTCGTATGATAGTTTTATATCTGACTTTTTTTAATATTATATTGCGATTCTTTAAAGGCCAGTCAGGAAGTTTAAATTTGGACCTCTTGAGGAAGAAGAAAGATATTGTAGGAAAGATTGTAATATAAAAATATAAAAATATTTAAGATCATCAGAAAAAGGCTACAGAGAAGCTGATAAATATGTGTATGTATTGATCTAATAGAATAGAAAGAACAAGCAGAATTAGAATTTTGTCAAAATGAATTAAAGAGTAAATAGCTTGATATCATGACTTTCATGAAGGGATATTAAATGAATGGCTAAGTATATAGCATATTATCAATTACAATTAATGTAAACTGTTAATTCTTCTTATTATACTATCTAACACAATAATGGATGTAATTTTGATAGTATCGAGTAAAAAGAAAATTGTTAGTAAAATTTGTTGGAGGAAGCTATGCCATTACAGTTAATAAGAAATGATATATCAAAAGTTCATGCAGATGCTATCGTAAATCCTACCAATATATACCTAAAAGCTGGAGGAGGGGTAAGTGAAGCAATATTTACAGCTGCTGGTAAAAAAGAATTACAGAAAGAGTGTGAAAAAATAGGGTATTGTAGTGTTGGTAATGCTAAAATAACTAAGGCTTATAAATTAAACGCAAAATATATTATTCATACTGTAGGACCTGTTTGGAAAGATGGTAATAGCAATGAAGAAAAGCTACTTAGTGACTGTTATAATAATTGTTTAATGTTAGCAAAACAATATAATTTTGAGTCGATAGCATTTCCAATTATTTCTTCTGGCAATTTTGGATATCCAAAAGATAAGGCATTAAAAG
Source organism: Sedimentibacter sp. B4 (assembly GCF_000309315.1). Lineage (NCBI taxonomy): Bacteria > Bacillati > Bacillota > Tissierellia > Sedimentibacter > Sedimentibacter sp. B4. The sequence continues at coordinate 3,841 of NZ_CANG01000006.1, read as the reverse complement.
TAGCTCTTTCATGTTTTAATGAATTTTTATTGGATAATGAAATTATAATATATTTAGTTATATATGATAAAACTTCACTTTTAATTAGCGAAAGAATTTTTAGTTCAATTAAACAATTTATTGACGATAATAATGTTCAAGAAAATACATTGTCTCATGGTACATCTATTTATTCTTCATGGTTTGTGTCAGGTGCTATAGGTAACTTATATCATAAAAAAAATAAAATTGAAATAGAAATAGATGTGGTATTAAATAGCTTAGGGGATTCTTTTTCTCAAAAGCTCCTGAAGTTAATTGATGAAAAAGGGCTTAATGATGTTGAAACATATAAGAAAGCAAATATTGATCGAAGGACTTTTTCTAAAATAAGAAGCGATCTCAATTATAAACCAAGTAAATCTACAGTAATCGCTTTTTCTATTGCATTAGAGTTAACTCTTGAGGAAACAAAGGATTTACTTGAAAGTGCTGGTTATGCTTTGTCTCATAGCTATTTATTTGACGTTATAATTGAGTATTATATTACAAACAAAAACTATAATATATATGAAATAAACCTTACTTTGTTTTCTTTAAATCAAAATACTCTTGGAGCTTAATTGTCTCTTATCAAGTGACCATATGACTTCTGAAATTTGATATTCTTATATTGTAATTAAGAATAAAAAATAAGAGGTGAAGGGTCATGAATGAAAAAACTATTACTGAATTAATAAAGGATCTTAGCAAAAGCTTAGGTAAAAAAGAATTATTTCTACTTGGGTTAGGTGTAGTAGCTGGAAAAACTACATTTGAAATAACAAAATTACTTTCTAATATTTACTTAGACAGTAATGGAATTGAAGATGAAAATAGCGATGTCTAAACTACTAAAATATAGCTATAAACCGAAATATAAATTGGAAGTATAAAATGGTGCGGTCCGTCTATATACCAATTAGTAGAAATGTTAGTAAACTCCTCAAAATCGAGGAGTTTATTAATTGTAGGGAGAGCAATTCTAATTTATATACTATTTGAATCTCTCTTAGCTGAATTAATTAATACGAATACTATCATATCAATATCTATATCTATATTTTTATATTATGGAATACCTCCCTAATATAACTTTCTTATCACTATAAGATCTTAGAAATTCTAAGGAATATTTAAAAGTTTATTATTGAAATTTGATGATAATGTTTGAAAAAATTAAGCAATTGTATTTTATTTAAGTTATATAGTGAGTAATTTAGAAGATATTTAATGAAGACAAGTTGTTAAATAAATTTGAAAATATTCTCAAAGATATGGCCTAGAATAGCTACGTATTCAATGAAGGATGCTGGCGTTTCAAATTCGAATGCAAATTGTGTACTTGCGCTTACTATGGAGGTCGTCATAGTAAATAGAAAAGCGATTTCGATTGAAAAACATCAGTTTATATTATATAATTTAATTGCAATATTATACCATGCCTGGGATATATTATAAAAAAGAGGTGTATCGATTGAAGAATGTTCAAAATTATGATGCGAAGAAATATTTCCTTGGTGACTATGAGGAAATAGACAACAAAATATATAGAAAAGGTAACGAGTTTGTTACCAGTTTATGTTTTCAGCAAGAACCAGATTTTGGAGAGGGGGAAACAGCGGATGTTATCTCGCAGTATCCATTAGAAGATATATTAGATCATTTCTATGTACATATTTCAGATTTCTATAAAGAATTGAATATTATGGAATCTCAGATATGTTATCTCGAATTTGCAAGTATCAATATAGAATATATCCTTAAATTACGAGGAATAATCGGGAAACATGTATATAACAAAAGCATACATAAAGATGGTAAAGAATTCGTGAAACTTATTATTGAATGACAGATATAAAAGCCAATAATTGCAATAAAGGGGGCTAATTGATGAAGGTTCGTTTTAATAGATGCCTATCATTATTCTTGATATTTATTTTGTGTACCCAATCTATTGTTGGATGCTCAAGTGTGAGTGGAACAAAAGATTCTTCATCTACATTAATTACAGAAAATGTTATTCAGGAAGAGTTCATCAATGTGAAATATATTGATCAAGAAAAGATAACAGAAGAGTATATCATGGAGAATATGATATATGAAGATGAACTTTATGAATTCACAATAAATGAAGATATCATTAGCGAAGCCTATATTATCGAAGTAATTGTAGGAGAAACTACCGAGGAAGAAATACTTGCACAATTGCCGAAAGATATAAATGAATATGATATTGACTGGGCAAAGGTTGTTTCGAAATTTGCTGTTGGAACAACTATTATTATTGCAGTTGGAGTTGTCAATCATGTTTATGGAGGTTCTACTTATTTTGTATTTGGATCACCTGTTACGGTTGCAAAAGATGCTCTTATTGGTGGATCCATGGTGGCAGCAATCAATGAAGTTATTAATTGTGTCAAGGATGGAAAGCCAACACAGAAAGCAGTAAAAAAATATGCAATCGAAGGGTTTGCAGATGGATACATGTGGGGAGCGATTACCTCAGTATTAAAAGTTGCTTCCAAGAACTTTAAAATGCCTAAAAGTTTGAAATTTGCTGGTGGCAAGTCGGCGAAGATTCAAGCAGATGGGTCTGTGGTTGATGAGACAGGTACAGTTGGGAAGGCTTACTATCAAAAAGATGGTATATGGCTTCAAATTGATGGTTCAAAAGAAACAATAGTAAGGGTGTTTGATAAGAGTGGTCGGGAGTTAATTGGCCAAAATTCTGACGATCTTATAAGAATAGCTAAGAATAGATTGCCCTCAAATACTTATTTAAAGTTAGGAACTGATAAAGCTGCTCAAGTATATAAAACAGATGATGTTGGACAAATATACCGGATTAATAAAGAATTAATGCCGAATATAAGTTATAACCTCAATGGTTTTAAATATGATACTGATAAATATGGCAGGATAATAAAAGCTGTTGCTAAACAACCATTGAAATTGAAAACAGATTCGACAGGGAGAATGCTTATGCCTTTTGATGAATCTATAGAAGATATTGGAAAGGGATATGCGCTCCCTGGGGATGAGCGAGGTCATATTATAGCTGACAGGTTTTATGGTGATAACTCATTGGCTAATATGGTTCCAATGGGCGGGAAGATTAATAAAGGAGAATATAAGATAATAGAAAATTTGTGGGCAAATAGCATAAGTGAAGGCAAACAAGTCAAACCTTCAATCGAAGTAACATATGAAGGATTGTCCCATAGACCAAAAAGTTTTAATGTTTCCTATGATGTTGGCGATGGACTGGTTAATAAAATAATACAAAATGTGCAATAACACATTTGCACCTTAGAAAATAATAATATTTATGAGAGGGGATAAAGTTATGATTAAGAAAAAACATTTAATTATGAGATTCGTAGTTGTAGGATTAATGCTTTTTGTTGTACTTACTGGATGTGGTAAAACAGAAGAAGAAAAAGATGATAAAAAAGGATTTTTTGATGCTACGTATGCTGTTGATACAGGTGTTTCTTATTCAACGGGAAGTGACAGTGACTGGTCTTATGGTAATCAAAGAAAAGAATTTCCGGGTGGTAAGGCTTGCTATGTTAGAATCGGTAGCATGACTTTGACAGATAAGGGAAGTGGTGAAGATAATGAAATTACAGTCATGTACAGATTTACCGGTGCTCAGAATTGTAAGGTTGAAATATCAGACGGTATTGCAACTAAAGTAGAAACAGAGGATCCTAACGTAGTTGAATATAAGAGAACCTTAATTGCAAAAAAAGAGAAAGACGCAAAAGAGGATATTGTTATTTTCCAATATAGTCCTGAAAAAGCAGAAAGCATGACT